>RGYX01000100.1 GCA_010031845.1 Verrucomicrobiota bacterium | reverse complement strand
ATTGACACGGCGGCTGGTGGCGAGGTGACCGAAATCCGGCCCCTCTACGTGAACGGGCACGGTGCGGTAGCCTATGATTCCCAGCTCGCGTTTTAAGCCAGTCCTTCTTGTTCTAAGTCTCCTTGGGGTCGGTCTCCTGGGGCTGGTTGTTGGGAGATATCTTTACCTGACCAAACAACGGACCCCGGCATGGAATGTCGCGGTGCATGGAGATTCCAGCCCGAAGCCTGCCAACGCATTTCCCTCAGCCCCTGCGGTTCCCACACAATCTGTGGCTAACGGGACCGGTGTTTTTGATCGCATTGCTGCGGAGGTCAGTGGGGTTTACGAGCAGGCGGCACCCTCGGTGGTTCGGGTTCATGCCTCGGACGGTCCGGAACAGCTGGCCGGAAGCGGGTTTTTTATTGATGGGCAAGGGACTATTTTGACGGCCTATGCGGTGGTTGGGCAGGCGGAGGGGGCATCGGTTGACGTGAACGGGAGAAATTTTCCAGCGAAAATTCTGGGAAGAGACCCACGAAGCGGGGTGGCCGTTCTTAAAATTGATGCGGGGAAGACCCCGTTTTTGGAGTTTGGAGAGGGGTTGCATCTTCGACCTGCTTCGGCCGTGGTCAGCGTGGCTTTCCCCTATGATTTAAAGGCGGAACCCACTTTTGGTTTGGTGGCCGGTTTCGATGTGAAATATCTGACCCGTTTTTTTGCCACAACCCATCTGAGGGCTAACCTACCCATCAAACCCGGTCAGATTGGCGGACCTCTGTTGGATAGTCATGGCAAAGTGGTCGGAGTGTTGATGTTGGAAATCGATGAGGGCAAGGCCTGTTACGCGCTGCCCATCGAGGCGGCGGGCAAGGTGGCCTCCGATATCGTCAAGTACGGGGAGCCTAGGCATGGCTGGATGGGGGTGGGGGTGATGCCTGACCGAAGCCGGCCCGACCGAGGGGCGCCCGTTTTCGTGGATCGGTTGTACAAGGGTACCCCGGCCGAAAAAAGCGGTCTCAAAGCGGGGGATGAGGTGATTTCCATCGGGGGCAAGCCGGTCCGGGAACCTTCGGATGTCCTGGATGCAGCCTTTTTCTCGATCGTGGGGGAGAAGGTTCCGGTCAAGGTCCGCCGGGATGGCAAAGAGGAAACTTTTACGATCATTGTTTCGGCACGGCCTTTTCCCAACCCCAACGGCGGACCCGCCAATCAGGGGATGCCGGTCAAAGCCAACCGCTGAAACTGACCGCCGGTGGCGGCGGTGAGGACCAAGATTCATCTTCCGATGTTGGGAAGTAACCTGCCTGTGGTGCCGTGCAAAGACACAGCTTTAATTTTGGCGGGGCACGGTTCGACCAAGAACGCGGACTCCAGCCGGCACACCCGGGAAACGGCTCATCGGATCCGCGGCCGAGGTATTTTTGGGGAAGTCCGTTCGGCTTTTTGGAAGGAGCAACCCTCCTATGCCGATGCCCTGCAGGGGCTGAAATCTAAGAAAGTGGTGGTGGTGCCATGGTTTCTGGCCCACGGGTATTTCACAACCAAGATTCTGAAGAGGGAATTTGCGGAGACCCCCGGAATGGAGTGTCGGATGACGGAACCGATTGGCATGAGGCCGGAGATTCTGGGGCATTTTCAAAAAAGGGCGGAACGTTTGTTGGCGGTGAAAAAGTGGAAGCCCACTCAGGTGAGCTTGTTGGTGGCGAGTCACGGAACGCCACTTCATACGGGTTCACGCGGGGCGGCGGTTGGGTTGGCCGAACAGTTGGCCAAAGACGGTTATCGGACAGCGCAGGCTGTATTTCTGGAGGAGGAGCCAAAAATTGGGGATTGGAGAAAACTGATTCCCAGGGGGCCGGTGGTGGTACTGCCTCATTTTCTGGCGGGAGGCTTGCACGGTTCAGAGGATGTGCCGGAACTTCTGGGCATTCAGGGGGGGGAAGAGGGGTGGTATGAATCGCAGAACGGGGAAGTTGGTTATGGGGAGCCTCTGGGCAGGCCGGACGAGATGGAGGAAATGATCGTGAATCTGGCTGGCCGTGGCGTTTAAAAACATCGAGGGATGAATCTGAAGGCCGAAGCAACATCGATGGGGCAGATTTGTTGGCAAAGGGATGATGAAACCTGGCGCATCAGGCATCTCCAGGATCAAGAGGTGCCCTTTGGGAAGCTGCGAAAGTTGGCCGGCTTGGACGAGTTGGAGGAACTGGTGCGCTGGGATGAGCTGGGCAGATATCGGCCGTTGCGGAGTGAGGGAAACTTGGTTGCGGGCTGGCTTTTTCAGGCGAAGGGGAAGGAGGAGTTCAGGGAAGTGATGGAGGTGATTTATCCGGGTTTATGGGGAAATGCGGAGGCCTGGAAAAAGGAAAAATTAAAAGTTGATCCATGGGCTGTTGCACTGGCCAAGCAGACCGAGAGATTGCAGAACCAGGCGCTCCAGGCAGGAAATATGCCCCGACGAGTGGTTGAGGAGAACTGCAGGAAACGCTGCCTCAACCCGAGAAGAAGGAGGGCAAAATACCCATGCTTTGCACAGGTCCCTGTGGGTTGTTTTGGAGTTGTTTGGAGGGCTAACTCAAAGAGCCTTGAAGAAAGACAGGACACGCCGGGGTTGGAAGCAGGGCTCGCAAAGTGAGCTTCATCCTTCCATACCTAGAAAATGATATTCTTTTGGGTCCAAGAAACCGAGTCTCCCGCAGGTTGCGCATGAGCATGGATGGGGAGGGGAGTTTGGCCTTCCGAATGGGGGAATTTTTCTCCCAGGCAGGGAAATTGGGAAAAGCCAAGGGATACGAATCCCGGCCGGGGCAGGTGCAGATGGCGGAAAAAGTTGCCGAGGTGATTGAGGCGCAAAGCCATCTGGTGGTTGAGGCAGGAACGGGAACGGGCAAGAGCCTTGCCTATCTGGTGCCGGCGGCGCATGCGGCTGAGGAGCTTGGAAAGAAGGCGATCATCAGCACCTACACCATTCATCTGCAGGAGCAGTTGTTTGGCAAAGATGTGCCGATCGTCCAATCGCTTGTGCCTTTTGAGTTTACGTCCGCCTTGCTGAAGGGGAGGCAGAATTATTTGTGTCCACACCGGCTAAAAAAAGCCCGGCAACATCAGGGGGATCTTTTCGCCGCCGGGCAAGCCGAACAGCTGAAGGGATTGGTCGAGTGGGCCGGCCGAACCACCGACGGTACGCTTTCTGATCTGGATTTTCAGGTGGATGCGGCGGTCTGGGCCCAGGTCTGCAGCGAGGCCTTTGCCTGCACTCCCAGGCACTGTGGGGGGCCGACCGGATGTTTTTATCAAAAGGCGAGAGCCAAGGTGATGGATGCCAAGATTGTGATTGTGAATCACGCCCTGCTCTTTGGGCTGTTAGCGGGGGTGGAGGAGGAAGAGGAGTCGCCCAGTGAGGGGTACCTTTTCCCCAATGATTTTCTGGTGTTGGACGAGGCTCATGAAGTAGAGGATGTGGCGGCCAAGGCGCTGGGATTGGAGCTTCGCTTGGGGTCCTTGCGATTTCTTCTGCAGCGGTTGGTTCATCCCCGGACCAAGAAAGGGGTATTGACGAGGATCGGGGATGGGAATGCGGTGAAGGCGACCTTGGGGGTGTTAGGTATTCTGGAGGCGGAGTTCGAAGCGATTTTGGAAAGTGCGGGTCTAAATGCTTCGGGCCAGAAACGGGTCAGGCAACCCTTGGGAGTGAAGAGTGAGCTGGGGCCGCGACTCATGGATGTGCGGGCCCAGCTCTTAAAATTGGCGGAGGATGCCGGGGATGGGGAGGAGCGGAACGAGCTAAGGGATCATGCCAGGAGATTGGAGGGGAGTGCCTTTGGATTGGGGGAATTTTTAAAAATGAGCCGGGAGGGGCATGCCTATTGGGTGGAGCGGAGAGTGGCGGAGGAGGGGAAAATCCATCGCGGAGAGATGAGTCTCCATGCCTCACCGGTGGAAGTGGCTGGGCGGTTGGAGGAGTTGGTTTTTAAGAGGGGATGCACCACGGTCATGACGAGTGCCACCTTAGGAGCGGGCAGAGGACTGGAATTCTTTGCCCGAAGAGTGGGGGCGCAGGAGGCGGAAACGTTGCTGGTCGAATCCCCGTTCGATTATGAGAGTCAGATGCGGGTTTATATTCCCAAGGGGATGCCTGAGCCATCCGAGGGAACAAGATTTCAAGAGGCGCTGGAGGGAGAGATCCGACGATTTGTGGGAATGACGGGGGGGAAGGCGTTCGTGCTCTTTACCAGTTGGGCCATGTTGAGAAAAACGGCGGAGGGGATGCGGGGTTGGTTTGCGGAGCGGGGAATGAAGCTCTTGGTGCAGGACAAGGGAAGTTCGAGAACGCGGTTACTGAGGGAATTTAAAGAGGACAGGGACAGCGTGCTTTTTGGAACAGACAGTTTCTGGCAAGGAGTGGATGTGCCGGGGGAGGCATTATCCAACGTGATTCTGACCCGGTTGCCTTTTTCCGTGCCGGATGAACCGTTGTTTGAGGCCCGATGTGAAAGAATAAAGGAATTGGGGGGGGATCCGTTCCGCGACCTGCAGTTGCCCGAGGCGATTCTGAAGTTTCGGCAGGGGGTGGGCAGGTTGATTCGCAGCCGGGAGGACCGAGGGCAGATTGCGGTATTGGATGGACGAATCTTAAGCCGGCGATACGGCCAATCCTTCTTGAAGGTGCTTCCTG
>RGYX01000099.1 GCA_010031845.1 Verrucomicrobiota bacterium | reverse complement strand
GCACGCGGCCAGTCGCGAGGCCTGCGCCTTGAATTTAAAGAGATATTTTCGAAGGGAGCAGGGGGGAAGTGACCATGAGGATCCTTACCGAATTCTGGATACGGTGGAGATCAAAACCACTTGGCACCCGGTGGGCGGCTGATTATCAAAAAGGTGGCTGGGCGGGCTTAAACTGAGTTGATACATCTCCGGCAAAGTCGAGGCTTCCGGGTGTCAAAGACATGGCGGATTGGGTCTTGTCTGGCGGAAAATCCCCGAACTCCACCCAGAAAAAGTTTGGTGTGGTGGTGAGCTCAAAGCCGTAGATCCCGTGGCTTAGGTCACACACCGTGCGGTACTCGGTATTATAGACCGGAAATCCGTCACCCAGCTTGTTGTACGGAGTTCCGAAGGGAACGGAAACGCCGCGAATGGCGGCCAAGATGGTGGCAAAAGCCTGTTGCATGTTTTTGGGTTCAGGAAAAAACCGTGAAAAATAAGCAGCTCTTTGAAAACGGGCTTGCGGTGAAATATTGCCCGGAACCGGCGTATCCTGACCCGGTTTAGAGAAATCCATCTTGGAAAGCAGGGTTAGTTGGTCCTCGTAAGAAGGGTCGTTGGTCATGATGGTATATTGGCGTCCGTGGTGAACCTTGGGTTTTCCGTCCAGATATTCAATGATGGCGGAGTCTCCGTTACGGTCCTCTAGGGAAAGGTGAACCGTGGCATTGTGGCCGTGGGCCTGAATCATGACGGGCTGAACGTTTTGAAGTAGATCCAATGCTTCTTTGACTGAAGAGGCCTGATCCAGAGCGTATTGAAGCCAGAGAATAGCAGAAACACCCTTCTTCTTGGGATCCCTGACTCCAAAATCGGTTTTCGCAAGATACAGAAGATGTCCGCCCAACCCTTTTTCGTTCATTCCATCAACGGACCCGACCCCGTAGATCGAGGTGATTAAGCTGGCGTATTTTGAAGACCAGCGCAGGGGATTTTCTTTGACCACGGTTTCTCCGCCACACTTCGCCCCGTCCCGTTTCATGCCGCGGGGGAGGAACCACAGAATGGGCTCCGTGCTCTCCGGCCAGTCCATGGATCGTGCCGCGAGAACTCCAAAACGGTTCTCATTCCATAGAATTCGGGTGCAGGCCAAAGACCCGGACGCCAGAACTCCGGTGGCAAGAAGATAGATCAGACTTCGCTTCATGGGGTATCCTTGGATCCGGTTAGCCACGATTGGACCGATGCTTGTAATCGTTGATCAGTTGGTTCGTCGACGAGTCGTGTGTACGAATTGGACCTGGTGTCGCCAGCTCGGGCTCAATCTTTTTAGCCAACTGTTTGCCTAACTCCACCCCCATCTGGTCGTAGGGGTTGATGTTCCAAATGGCTCCTTGGACAAAGATCTTGTGCTCATAGAGGGCAATCAGGCTGCCGAGGGTTTTGGGGTCGAAACGCTGAACGAGGAGCGAATTCGTTGGACGGTTACCGGAGAAAATCTTGTGCGGAATGAGTTTCTCCAGCGCATCTCCCTGAAGTCCTTCCTTGGTGAGCTCGGCTCTGACTTCTTCCTCGGTTTTACCCTTCATTAAGGCCTCGGTCTGGGCAAAGAAATTGGCCAGCAGGATGTCATGGTGTTGGCCAAGTGGATTGAAGGTTTCCACCGAGGCAAGGAAGTCGCAGGGGATCAGTTTGGTTCCCTGATGGATGAGCTGATAGAAAGCATGCTGACCATTGGTACCGGGTTCGCCCCAGATGACGGGTCCGGTACTCCAGGTCACCGGCATTCCTTCGCGATCCACCCCCTTGCCATTGCTCTCCATGTCCCCTTGTTGAAAGTAGGCGGGAAACCGATGGAGATACTGGTCGTAGGGAAGGATCGCGTGGGTTTGGGCGTCGTGAAAGTTGTTGTACCAGATGCCAAGCAGGGCAAGGGTCATGGGTAGGTTCTGCTCGACGGGGGTTTGGCGGAAATGCTCGTCCATGGCGTGGGCCCCTGCGAGAAGCTCGGCAAAGCGGTCATAGCCTATGGAAAGCGCAATACTGAGTCCGATGGCGGACCAAAGGGAGTAGCGACCTCCCACCCAGTCCCAAAATGGGAACATGTTGACCGGATCGATGCCGAACTTCTTCACCTCGACGGTGTTGGTGGAAAGGGCGATAAAGTGCTTGGCGACATGCTTTACATCACTCGCTTCCTTAAGAAACCAGGAGCGTGCCGAATGGGCGTTGGTCAGCGTTTCCTGGGTGGTGAAGGTCTTGGAAGCGACCAGAAAAAGGGTGGTGGAGGGTCGGCAGACGCGCAGGGCTTCCACGACATGGGTGGAGTCGATATTGGAGACGAAATGCAGACGCAGATCCCGCCTGGCGAAAGGTTTGAGGGCCTCGGTGACCATCACGGGACCAAGGTCCGAGCCTCCGATCCCGATGTTCACGATGTCCGCGATAGGTTGGCCCGTGTACCCCTTCCACTCCCCGGATCGGACTCTTTCGGAAAAAACCCTCATCTGTTGCCGGACTTTTTCCACTTCCGGCATGACATCCTTACCGTCCACCCGAAGCGGTTGGTTAGCGGGTCGGCGAAGGGCGATATGCAGGACAGAGCGGTTTTCAGTGAAATTGATCTTTTCGCCGTGGAACATACGGTCGCGCAACTCCTCCACTTGGGCCTCTTTCAGGAGTTGCCGAAGGAGCTTTAGGGTTTCGGAGGTGACGCGGTTTTTGGAGTAATCAAGGAAAAGGTCGTTCCATCGGTGGGACAAAGAGGCTGCACGGTTGGGGTCCTTGGCAAATAGGTCGCGCATGGAGGGAATGGTCATCGCATGGCGGGCCAGGGCTTTCCAGGCGGGAAGTTCGGTGGGGGAAGGCATAGCCCTAGGATGGAGAACCAGTCGCCTCGGGGGAAGAATTTATCGAATCTGTTGAGTTTTGGGGGCGAATGGGGGAAAATCATCCATGCAAAAAAGACTGACCTTGGCGACTGCCTTCTTAGCTTTCCTCCCCATGTTCGTTCTGGGGGATGACGGGGATCTCGAGAAGGCAATTGATAAGGCGGTTGAAATACTTGATCGCTACTCTGCGGAGAAAGAAGACACGGTGCCCGCCGAGGCTTTTCAGAAATGCAAGGGTCTGGCGATCCTCAATGTGATCAAAGCCGGATTCATTTTTTCAGGTAGCGGCGGTACTGGACTGGTGGTTGTAAGGAAACCCAACGGAAAATGGTCACCGCCATCAGCCATTTCCGCTGGCGGAATTGGAATCGGTCTGCAGGCAGGCGGATCCAATGTGGATTATGTGATGTTGTTAAACACTGAGGATGCCGTGAAGGAGTTTTCCAAGCAGGGGAATTATAAGGGAGGAGTGGAGGCAGAGGGGACGGCGGGTTCGGAAGGTCGGAATCTGTCTGCGGGTTTGGCGGGAATGTCGCCGATCACCACCTACAGCTTTAGCCAAGGTCTTTTTGGTGGAGTTTCCACCTCGGACATGGGATTTGGAGTTGAAGATGATACCAATCAGGATTTTTACGGGGAAAATCTCAAGGCAAGGGATATTCTGGCTGGAAAAAACAAAAACACGCCCCCGGCGGTCAAAAAACTTTGGAAGGCCTTAGAGGACGCGGATCGCAAAACCAAGATCACGTACGAAAACGCCCAGAAGAACAGACCCCCCAAAAAATAAGCGCATGTCTGCCAAAATCTCCGTTCAGTACCTAGGTCATTCCTGTTTTCTTGTCACCACGCCGAAGGCCAGGATTCTGATCGATCCATTTCTGACGGGAAATCCCATGGCTGCGGCCAAAGCAGAGGAAGTTCAATGTGACTATATTCTGGTAAGCCATGCCCATTCCGACCATTACGGAGATGCCGTCTCCATTGCGAAACGAACTGGGGCGACAATTGTGGCAGCCTATGAGCTTGCCCTGCATGCGGGAGCGCAGGGAGCCAAGGTACATCCGATGGGTTGTGGGGGTGGCAGGAGTTTCCCCTTCGGAAGAGTGCAGTTAACCATTGCCCATCACACCTCCTCGGTGGAGGGGCCTCATGGATCGATATCGGTGGCCGCCCCTGTTGGTTTTCTCATTAAAGCGGAGGGTAAGACGATCTATTTTGCGGGTGACACCGCGCTGACTTTGGACATGGAGCTTCTGGGTTCGCGTCACTCAATCGATTTGGCTCTTTTGCCGATCGGAGACAACTTCACCATGGGACCCGACGACGCGGCCGAAGCCGTGCGTTTGTTGAAGCCCAGGGTGGTGGTTCCCATGCACTACAACACCTTTGATGTGATTGCGGTGAACCCCGAGGGCTTTGCCCGAGAAGCCGCAAAACATGGTTGTAAGGTGGAAGTGATGAATCCAGGAGCTTGCGTCCAGCTGTGAAAATGATTCAGGTTTATAACCCCTATGATGAAAAACTGGTGGGCGAGGTGCCCGTTCTGGATGGCAGGCAGGTCAAGGAGGCCATGGACCGTGGGGCACGGGTCTTTGCTGACCGGGCAAAATGGCTTAACATTTCCCAAAGGGTTGAAATCCTGGAGCAGTTTCGAAAACTTGTTATCGCCAACCAGGAAAAGCTGATCCAGCAGGCTTTAGCGGAGGGCGGAAAACCCCTGGTAGATACCAAGGTGGAGGTTGCCCGGGCCATCGATGGAATACGTGTTGCGATCGAGAATATTCCCCATCTTTTAGGGCGGGAGATTCCG
>RGYX01000098.1 GCA_010031845.1 Verrucomicrobiota bacterium | reverse complement strand
CGACGGGTGAGGTAGTTGGCCGCATTCATCACCCCACCCACCCCGATCAAGACCTGTTCTTTTCCCAACAGCGGTCGAACAAGGCGGGTGACTTCCAGGGCCCGGGCGGTCAGGGGCCTTCCGCTCAGACCTCCCGCTTCGGCGGCATCCTCCGGAGTGCGTTGCAGCGTGGTGTTTACGGCAACGATTCCGGTGAGTTGGAATTCTTGTGTGGCGGCGACGATTTCCGGAAGGGAGAAGTTATCCACGTCGGGGGAAATCTTTAAAAGCAGGGGTTTGGGGTTTGGACTGGAGCGATTGAACTCCTGTAGGGTCGAGAGGAGTCGGCGGAGGTCGTCCGGTTTGGCCAGGTCACGTAAACCGGGGGTGTTGGGGGAACTGATATTCACCACGAAAAAGTCCCCCACGGAATGAAGGAGCTTGAAGGATTCGAGATAGTCTTCCGGCGCCTTGTCCAGTGGGGTGACCTTTGATTTTCCAAGATTGAGGCCGAGGGGAAAGTCTCTGAAGTCGTGGCGATTGCGGGCTGTGGCCAAACGCGCGGCGATCACCCGGGCGCCAAGATTGGGAAAACCGAGGCGGTTGATGAGGGCTTGGCGGGAGGGATAACGAAAAACGCGGGGAGGGGGGTTGCCCGACTGGGGGTGCAGGGTGATGGTTCCCAGTTCGGCAAAACCAAAACCAAGTTGCTTCCAGGCCATCGGCGCCTCGGCGTTTTTGTCCACTCCCGCCGCGATGCCGAGCCGGTTGCGAAAGGAGAGTCCCATGAGATTGACCGGGTCGGAGGGGACCGGACGACCTCCGGTCAGGAGTTGGGCGAGACCGGGAATGCGCAGAGAGGCCAGAGTCAGACGATGGGCGAACTCCGGGGGCAAGCGGAAGAGCAGGGGTCGAGCCAGATGGGAATAGAGGTTCATTTACCGATACAAAACTGGGCGAAAAGCCGGTCCAGCACATCCTCCGAGGTTCCAACGCCCAGAACCGTTTCGAGGCATTGCAGGGCCAACCGCAGATCGGAAGCAACCAACTCGGGTGCCGAGCGGGAGATCAGGGAGGCTGAGGCGCAGGCCAGTGCCTCGGAGGCCTTGCGGAGGGCATCCTCGTGTCGCGCATTGATGGCGATTTCGTCCGATCCGGGGGCGGAGAAATCACCCGCAAGTCGTTTGGCGATGAGTTGATGCAGCTTGTCCATTCCATCGCCGCTTTTTGAGGAGACGGCGCATCCGTCTCCCCGGTAGGCGGAAGGAAGATCCGACTTGGTTAAGACGCGGAGAACCTTGTTTTCGAACGGGGCCCACTCGGAAGCACAGGGGTCGTCTTTTTGGGATCGATCGATCAGGGCGAGGACCAGATCCGCGGAGGCCATGGCAAGGCGGGTGCGCTGGATGCCTTCCAGCTCCACGGGATCGCGGGAGGCGCGTAGCCCGGCGGTATCGATCAGGCGGACGGGAAAGCCGGAAAGGACGATGGTTTCCTCGACCGTGTCACGAGTTGTGCCAGGGACGGAGCTGACGATCGCGCGATCGGTTCCCAGGAGAGAGTTGAGAAGGCTGGATTTACCGACATTGGTTGGACCGACCAGGGCGAGACGATACCCCGCGCGCAGGCGATGTCCCAAAGGTGCGGTGGCCAGAAGGGAGGAGATGGATTGAAGAAGCTCGCCCACTTCCTTGCGAAAACCGTCGCCCACCTCCGGCTGGATATCCTCCTCGGGAAAATCGATCCACGCCTCGATTCGGGCCAAGAGGTTGAGGAGTTGTTCCCGTTGGGTATGGAGTCGGTCCCCGAGTTTTCCGGCCAGAGCCCGTTGGGCGGCTTGGAGCGCCCTTTCCGAGCGGGCGTGCAATATATCCAGTACCGCTTCAGCCCGGGTGAGATCGATCCGGCCATGAAGAAAAGCCCGTTCGGTAAATTCCCCGGGTCGAGCGGTGCGGGCGCCGAGTTGAAGAATGGATTGGAGGATGGACTCGATGATCAGTGGATTGCCATGGCAGGAGATTTCAATGAGATCCTCCCCGGTGTACGATTTTGGATTCGGCCAGAAAGTCAGGACCACCTCGTCGAGCGTGCGGTCCTTGATCTGCAGGCGGGTGGGAAGGGGTTGGCGGGGAGGCAGCGCTTGACCACAGAGCTTTTCCGCGATCGGCAGGGCCCGGGGGCCGCTGAGGCGGATGATCGCCAAGGCGGAGACCCCGGGTGGGGTGGCGCATGCCGTAATGGTGTCTTTTTCAAAAGCCATAGATACCTTTTTCGCAAACCTTACCCCTTGAGAGCGAGGATCTTTCTTGAGGCCGGGCCTAGGCCCGGCCTCGAGCAAGGGAAGCCGGGCTTAGGCCCGGCCTGCTTGTAGGTTGGTGACTGGTCGAACCGACAGACATGGGGTAGAAAAAAGGTGTGTCTTCCTCTGAAACAATTCTGGTGACGGGGGCTTGTGGATTTATCGGGTCAAACTATGTCCGCCACCTTCTGGCGAGTCGTCTCTCTGCCAGCGTGGTGGTGCTGGATAAGCTCACTTATGCCGGCCATCGCCCCAACCTCGAAAAAGAGGAGAAAAGCGGGCGGTGTGAGGTGGTGGTGGGGGATATCGCAGACGCCCGCCTGGTGACAGAACTTCTGGAACGACACCGTCCGATCTCGTTAGTGAATTTTGCCGCCGAATCCCATGTGGACCGCTCCATCGATGAGCCCAGCCCCTTTCTGCACACCAACGTCACGGGAACCTTCACCTTGTTGGAGGCTGCGCGGAATTATCTTCAGGCCGGGAAGGTTCCGGAAAAAGGTCTCTTTCGTTTTGTTCATCTTTCGACCGACGAGGTTCATGGCTCCCTCGAGCCGTCTGATTCCCCCTTTCGGGAGACTTCCACCTTCGCGCCCAACAGTCCCTATGCGGCCTCCAAAGCGGCGGCGGATCACCTTTGCCGCGCTTATTTCCGCACCTACGGCGTGCCCACGGTCGTCCTGCGCCCTTCCAACAACTACGGGCCTTATCAATTTCCCGAGAAACTCATTCCTTTGGCGATCCTTCGGGCCCTGGCGGGGGAAAAGATCCCGGTTTACGGGGACGGCAAGCAGGTTCGCGACTGGATGCATGTGGAGGATACGGCGCGCGCCGTGGAGGCGGCCCGGCGGGCCGGAGGTGTGGGAGAGGCGTATCAGGTGGGAGCGGATGAGGAAAAAGATAATCTGGCCGTGTTGGGGGCGATCTGTGATTTGCTGGATCGGCTTCGGCCAAGGGCGGGAGGAAAGTCCTATCGCGAGCTGATGGAAACGGTGACGGATCGTCCCGGTCACGACCGCCGTTATGCCACCGATGCCTCAAAATTTAAAAAGCATCTTTCCTGGGCTCCCCAGATTTCCTTTGCCGATGGAATCGAGCAAACCGTGCGTTGGTATCTGGAGAATCAGGCGTGGTGTGAGGTGGTGAAGACCAAGGGTTATTCCGGACAGAGGTTGGGGTTGAGCCGGGGCGCCGCGTAAGGTTCTTGTGGCGGATACCTACGATTATCTGGTCGTGGGTGCCGGCTTCGCCGGCAGCGTGCTGGCCGAGCGTTTGGCCGAAGGTTCAGGGAAAACCGTTTTGGTGGTGGATCGCCGGGATCATTTGGCTGGGAACGCCCATGACCGGACCGATGCCGCGGGGGTTTTGATCCATGCCTATGGTCCCCACTATTTCCGGACCAATTCCGACAAAGTGGTAGCTTATCTAAGTCGGTTCACCGATTGGCATCACGTGGACTATCAGGTGCTGGTTTGGACCGGGGGAAAATATTGGCAGTTTCCCATCAACCTAAACACCTTTGAGCAATACCTGGGGCGTCCCTCCACCACGGAGGAGATGGAGGCCACCCTGGCCAAGTGGCGGGTGCCGGTGGACCACCCCAAGAACTCCGAAGAGGTGGTCCTGTCCCAGGTGGGTCGGGAATTCTATGAGATGTTTTTCCGGAACTATACTCGGAAGCAGTGGCGCCGGGATCCCTCCCAACTGGACGCCTCGGTTTGTGGCCGGATCCCGGTGCGAACCAACCGGGATAACCGTTTTGTCACCGAAAAGTTTCAGGCTCTGCCCAGGGAAGGTTACACAGCGATGTTTAAGCGGATGCTGGACCATCCCCGGATCGAGGTCCGGTTGAAAACGGACTACCGGGACGTGAGAGCCCAGGTGAAGTTCCACCATCTGATCTATACGGGAATGATTGACGAATATTTTAACTTTTCTGAGGGTCGACTTCCTTATCGCTCCATGCGATTCGAGCCTGAGACGTTTCCGAAGGAGTTTTTCCAGCCGGCCATGCAGGTGAACTATCCCAACGACTTTGACTATACCCGGGTGGTGGAGATCAAGCATGCCACGGGACAGAAAATCCCAGTCACCACCGTGGTGCGGGAGTATCCGGAGGATTTCGGGCCGGGCAAAGAGGCTTACTATCCCGTCCCCGCGGATGACACAAAAGTCCTGTATGGGAAGTATGCGGAACGGGCAGCGCAGGATAAAAAAACGACCTTTGTGGGAAGGTTGGCGACCTATCGATACTACAACATGGACCAGGTTGTTGCGATGGCGCTCACGGAATATGAAAGGCTGAAGACTCGGTAGCTTCGGTAGGGTGGGGGTTGATGACCTCGCCTGCGTTCAAGAAGGAATGCTCTACGCGCTGCGAGGCGGCCTCATCGAGGCCGCCCTACCGAA
>RGYX01000097.1 GCA_010031845.1 Verrucomicrobiota bacterium | reverse complement strand
ATCGACATCACCATTGTCGGCTTTATGTCCCTTCAACTGATGGTGGGGGGAATTCTCCTTTGGCTTCTGGGCTGGCCCATGATGAAGGAACTGCTTTTTCCGTATACCTTCCTGCTTTTTGCCTACCCGTTTTACTTTCTCGACAACGTGGTGGCCTTCCCGCTCCGGGGCTTGATGTGCCAGCTATCGCAGGGTTTTCTGAATCTGGTGGGGGTTGACACCCTCCAGGTGGGAACCGCCCTCGTTTCGGCTCCGGATTACGCCTCGGGATTCAAACAGGGTGAAAAATTTGCCCTCGATGTCGCGAATCCGTGGCCCACCTGACCCTTGAAAAAACCTGGCAAAAGTGGGTGCTCTTTCTGATGTCGCCGGCCTTGGCGGTGGCGGGAAATTTTGCCCGGATGCTGATGTTGACCTTTGGCACCATGATTTTGGGAAGTGCGACCGCCATTGGGACCGAACAAAATCCGACGACCTTTCATCTGGCGGCCGGATTCTTTGTTTTTATCGTCGCGCTGGGCGGGATGGCCGCGATCAGTTGGCTGTTGCAGGGGGGGTGGAAAAAGACCTGGGCAAAATGGACCACGCCCGTGGACTTGCCCACCGGGGAGGGCTTGTGAGCCGGGATTTTTCCGAGCTGAGGCGGGGCAGCGCCCAAAGAATTCTCTTGTTGTCGATCCTGGGGGGGGCAACAGCCGCGCTATGCCTTTTGTTGCCGACTCCCAACACCACGCCCAAGGCCGGAGTGATCATGGACTTGCCGGAGAGCATTGCCGGCTTCCATGGAAAAATCATTGCGGCGACCCCCGGGGAAATCGCCACGCTTCCCTCCGATACCCAGATTGTGAGAAGGGAATATTTGGATCCGGAGGGAGATCGAATCATGGCCTCGATCGTTTTAAGCGGAGGGGAAAAACGGTCCATTCACCGTCCGGAAGTTTGTCTTCCGGCCCAGGGCTGGAGCATGCGGGGGGGAAAGGTGGAGGGGATTTCATTGGCGGATGGACGGGACCTTAAGGTGATGGATTTAAGTTTGACCCGGGATGTGGAGATCGGCCCGGGGGATCGGCGCAAACTCAACGCCCACTATTTTTATTGGTTTGTCGGCAACGGGGTGACGACCCCCCACCACTGGAACCGGGTTTTCCTGACGAGCTTTGACCGCATCACCAAAAACATCAACCATCGCTGGGCCTATGTGATCGTCATGTCGATCGTGACGGAGGGCTTTGTGCCCAACGGGAAGAATGAGATGCAAACGGTGGAGATGCTCAAGCAGTTTGCGGCGCAACTGGCCCCGACCTTCATGCGCATCGGCAGCCAAGCCTCCGACGACTGATTTGCTCCTTGGCAAGGCGGGGGGCGCAAACGCTAGGATAAAGATTCAACCATAAACCAAAGGATAACCATGAAAACACTCCTCCGCCTTGCTTTAGCCACCCTTCTGGCGCTTCCCGGAACCGTTCTCCGGGCCGAATCGCTGGATAAATTGATTCCCGACTGCGCTGAAATTCTGGGACGAATGAAACGGGAAGACATCCTCAACATGGATTTGGTCAAAGAGGCCAAAGGCATTGTGATCCTCAATGTCACCGGATTCTCGATCGGCATCGGCGGATCCGGGGGAGATGGAATCCTGATGTCCAAAACCGAAAAAGGCTGGAGCGGTCCGGTGGGGATTACGACGGACGGGGGAACCCTCGGGATCGATGTTGGCGGCACGGATAATGACATCGTTATTCTTCTGATGACCAATGGGGCGGTCAGCAAGTGGGCGGCGGGCGAGCACTTTGGCAGCTCCTCGGCCTCTGCGGTCATGGGGCCCAAGGGAGGGGCGGCCGTAGACGCCACCATGAAAACGCGGGATTTTAACGTCTATATTTGGAACAAGGGGGCGAAATTGGGCGTTAACTTCGGGGGTTTTGACGTGAACATCAACAATGAGGCCAACGCCAACTATTATGACAAGCCCCTGGTCTCGGCCAAAGACATCCTGAATCATACGGCCGAAGTTCCGGAATCCAAAAAAGCGGCTTTGGCCCGGGTTTACGACCTTCTCAATAAATAAAGAAAGAAAGGAATATCCATCCATGAAGACACTTCTAGCGGTTGCGGCTCTCTGCCTCGCGTTGACCTTGCCGGGTCGTGCGCAAAATTCGGATTCCCTGAACATCGCCGCCGATCAGGCGACGAGCATGAACAAGCTCGATGACCTCATGGGCCGTGCCCAGAAGAGGCTAAGTTACATCATGAACAATCTGGGAGAGCTCTCAGACAACAACGACACCAACAATAACTTCGACAAGTTTAAGGAAAACGCATTCGGTCAGACATCAAGGATCGAGCGGAAAGGGTCAGGGAGTTGCAGGGGCAGCGGATCGCCGCTTGGACGAAGGAAGTCTCGGGCATGACAGATAAGGACATGAGAAAGATGACCAACGACCAGATCGATGCCGCCAAGGCGGATTTCGACGCTCTGGACAAGCAGATGCGTGAAGTGGGTGGGGACGCGAACGATCTCACGGCACTTCTGCAGGATTTGAAGAAGTACTTTGCCTCCTCCTTCAGTCCGGACTCCATCAAGACGTCCCAGCCCATGATTCAGAAGGCCACGGCGGCCGCGCAAGAGATGCTCAAAGACACAGACGCCCTCAGGGACTCCATCAATAAGAGCAAAAAGAAGGTGAAGGGAACTGCCAGCGGGGCCTAAAGCCAAAACCCCAAGCGGTTTTTAGGAGGGCGAGAGCACGAGAGTGATCTCGCCCTTCGTCTTTTCCCCGAACTTGGCGGCTACCTCCTCGGGAGTGCCGACAAAGACCTCCTCGAATTTTTTGGTCAACTCTCGGGCCAGTGCGATCCTGGACTCTGGGGGAAAAAGTTCGCGGATTTCCTGCAGGGTCCGACCGATCCGGTGTGGGGACTCGAAATAGACCGAGGTGTGATCCTTGGCGGCGGCCCGGGCCAGCTCTTTCTTCCGGGGACCCGGCTTGGGAGGGAGAAATCCCCCAAAATAGAACGGCAGGGCGGGTAGTCCGCTGGCCACCAGGGCGTGGAGAACAGCCGAGGGACCGGGGATGACCTCCAGAGAAAGATTCTCTCTACGCGCGGCCCGAATGATGCGCTCTCCGGGGTCGGAAATGCCGGGCATACCTCCATCCGTGACCAAAGCGACGGTCTGGCCTTGGCGCAAACGGTCGAGGATCTCCGACTCGCGTGAGGCTTCGTTGAATTTTTGGTAGCTAAGGAGCGGTTTTTTCAGCTGCAGGTGCTGGAGGAGCATCCGCGGCAACCAGATCGGCGGTGGCCAGGGCCTGACAAGCACGGGGGGAAATGTCGGAGAGGTTTCCGATGGGGGTTCCGATCACAATCAAGCGGCCTGGGGTCATGGCTGTTAGTTTAAGTTTAATTTGGAGTTTAAGTAAGCGTGAATGTTGCAGGGATGAAGCAGGGTGGCTTTTTTATGATGAATCGTTGAGGGCGAACCTAAACTTAGGCCTCAACTTAAACGACCGCGGCTTCGCCTCGGTGGCTGCCGCGCTTGGACTCGAACCAAGAACACCCACATCCAGAGTGTGGTGTGCTACCAATTGCACCACGCGGCAATCGCCCAAACCCTAACGGCTTTGCGTCCGACGGGCAAGGGGGGGTGGGTTCGCTCGGGATCGGCGTTTGGTTTTAGCAGGGGAGCGGAGGGAGGATTATTTGGTCCAGAGGCGCCATGCCGCGTAGAGCAGAAAGACGGCGAAAGCCCGGCGGGCGTACATCTCGGGTATTTTTTGGATCAAGAGGGAGCCGGCCACGGCGCCGATCATTCCGGTCAGGGCGCAGGCGGCGGCGATTTTCCAATCGATGGTGTTCAATCTCCAGCTGGTGATGGACCCCGCCAAAGTGATGGGGATAATCAGGGCGAGGGAGGTGCCGACGGCGACGTGGTAGGGTACTCCGCAAAAGAGGGTGAGGGCCGGCACGATCAAGGCGCCTCCCCCGATGCCAAAGCAGCCTGATGCCAATCCGGCCAGAAGGCCGATGAGGGCGTAAAACAGTGGGCCGGCTGTCATCTGGGCACGATTCCCCCGGACTGAGGCGTTGGCAAGGGGGAAGAAAAGGGGGGCGTTCCGTAGGCTTGCCAAGAGGGGCGTTCTGCCCTTACCTAACCAGTTCTATGCAAAAACATTTCTCGCTGGTTTTAACCCTTATGGCAGCTGTTTTGATCGCCGGATGCGCGGTCAAGGACCCCAAGGATCCTCGTTTTGTCGTCGCGGAAGGCAAGGGGATCAAGATCACCCGCGGCCAGTTGGACGCCGAAGTCAACCGGGCCTTGACGAACTTCGGACAAGGTTCCCGCCGCCCAACTGGGCTCCCTGGAGTTGAACATCCTAAATCAGATGATTAACCGGCAGGTGGCTTTGGCTGAAGCGCGTAAATCCCCCCTAACCAATGCCGTTACCCTGGCCAAGGAACAACTGGAGCGGATGAAGAAAAATTTCCCCGATGCCAAGGCGTTTGAGGAGCAGTTGGTCAAGGCCAAGACCACCGAAAAGGCGATGTTGGCCGAGATTCAGCAGAAGATCGAAGTGGACAACCTGATGCGCGTGCGGGTTGAGCCCTCCCTCCAGGCGCCTTCGGATGCTGATGTGCAGAAATTTTACACGGAAAATCCCAAGCTGTGGCAGAGGGGCGAAACGGTTCAGGCCCAGCAT
>RGYX01000096.1 GCA_010031845.1 Verrucomicrobiota bacterium | reverse complement strand
ATCCACCGCATCGGTTACCCCTTCGGATTCACCATCAGCGGATTCCTCCAGCGAGGGTTTCTTTTTTTTCGGATCCTTTTCGGAGAGGGTGACGCCCTTTTTGGCATCGATCATCAGGCGGGCCACCGGTTTGGAAAGCTTGCTGATTTCATCCTCAATCTTTTTGCGTTCCTCGTTGCGCTGGTCTTCCAGCCGCTTTTCCTCCAGCCGCGAGTTTTCATTCAGGGAGATCGTCCCGGATTGCAGGCGGGCACGGATCTTATCGATGTCCTTTTGGAGAAAGTCCATATCCTTGTCCGCGGCCAGACGCTCTTTGGATTTTTCCCCTAAAATCACCCGGAGGGAGGGATCGATGGAGAGGGATTCAAACCGACTTGGACCGATTTCGTCCCAGGGGAGCGCGTTGGCCAGGTCGGATTCCCCGATCTTCATGTAATCCAAGGGGGAGGGGATGGAGATGTCCGGAATGACTCCGCGGTTCTGGGTGGAGTGACCGTTGGGAAGATAGAACTTTTGGATGGTGAGCTTCATGGCCCCGGCTTGAGGTTGGGAGTGATCCGGTTTTTGGAGGAATCGTCCCAGCTCGACCACCGCCTGGACCGTGCCCTTGCCATGGGTGCTTTTTTCGCCCACCACGAGAGCCCGACCGTAGTTTTGCAGGGCCCCGGCCGTGATCTCTGAAGCCGAGGCGCTCCGCCGACCGGTGAGAACCATGAGGGGCCCTTGATAAATCTCTCCGGGGTTATCGTCCGTGCGTTGAATCACAGTTCCTTTTCCATCTTTGACTTGCACCACCGGACCTTGATCGATGAATAGACCGGTCAACGAGACGGCTTCATCCAAAAGGCCTCCACCATTTTTACGAAGATCCAAAATTACCCCGTCGACTTGAGCTTGATTAAGTTTCTTAAGCAGGATCTCAACATCCTGGGAGGTGGAGTTTGGGGTGGCCCCGTTGCCACTTTTCGAGGAGTCGGCACCTCCGACCTCGCCGTAAAAGCTGGGCAGATCGATGACTCCGATCCTCCAGGCTTCCGGCTTGGGTTCCGGGATCGGTAGTTTGGGACTGCCGTCAACCGAGGTGGCTCCGGACGAGAATCGGTCTTTCAGCTGAGCCCACCACGAATCACTGGCCCTTTGCGTTTCTGCGGAAACATTCTTTTGGGGAAGATCCGAAGGCTTGAGGGCGGTTTTGGGGATATCGTAAATCGACGCGCTGGCCTGTTGGGCGGCCAGTTTCACCTCATCACGGGTGATCTGAATTTCACGTTGTTCTCCTGCGCTACTACCGGCCGGATTGACCTGAAGCCGGACGATGGTCTTTTTGGGGCCACGGATTTTCTTCACCGCGTTTCGCAGTTTCATGTCCACGATATCCTCAAAGGGGCCTTCGCCTTGGGCCACCCCGATGATCTTGTCGCCCACCTTCAGGCGCCCATCCAGATCGGCAGGACCTCCGGGAACCAACTCCTTAATCACACAGTAGCCGTCTTCAGAGGCGAGAACGGCTCCGATGCCACACAGGGCCAATGGCTCATGAAGCTGGAATGGGGATCGTACAGACTGGCCAAGGCGGTGAGGTACATCTGGGAAATCTCCTCATTGTCGTAATCATCAAGATTTTTGACCAATCGGTCATAGCGCTTAGTCACGGTGGCCAAGGGATCGTCGGCCGATTTGGGTTTATCCTTGGCCGGTTTCTTTTGGGTGAGCAGTTTTTCGCGAAGGAGATCAAACTTCAGGCGACGCTCCCAGAGTTCATCCGCCGCGGCCTGGTCGGCGGGCCAACCGGCCTTGGAACGATCCAACTCGTAGCTTTGCTCGGTGGAAAAATCAAACGGGAGGGCGAGACGTTTTTTGATCCATTCCAAGCGGGCCCGCACCCGATCGTTGAAGCCGGCAAAGATCTCGTAGGCTGGAGTGATGTTACCGGACTGGGTCAGCTGGGCCAACTGGGGTGCGTAGGCATCCTGATACGCCTTGAGGTCGGTGTTAAGAAAGAAGGCATGGTTATAGTCGAGAGCCTCCATGTAGTTCTTGATCCAACTCCTGGCCCGGTCCTCCGTCAGTGGTCTGCCGGCAAAGTGATGATCCTGCAAAAGTTTTTGGACCAGAATGGCGGTGGGTTCCCCGCCAGGTTTGGCTTTGGGGAGATCTGCAAAAAGATTCGAAAGACCGAAAAGGAAAATGAAGGCCCCTTGCAAAACGAAAAAACGTAATCTCAGATACATGCGTTCAGCATAGCTCAGGTTGGAGCTTGCGCACTTGAAATGGAAAAAGTAATCAAGATGGAGGCCAGGCTTTTCAGGTTCTGTAAGTCACTGAAAAGCAATGCGATAGCCAGAATTCAGTGTAATAATTCAAGCTGTTGCAAAACTTCCTTCTGCATTCGCTTGGAAACCTTCAGGACCCCGTCGCATCTCAAGATGATTTCAACATGACCCCTGGAATCACGCCTCCATTGTTTGATCTGATGGCGCGCAATAATTACCCCGCGAGAAATCTCCAGGGTGAATCCCACAGGGAGAAGGTTTTTAAAATTGTTGAAGGTGGAGCGAATCAAGCCCTTTCCCGCCGTGGAGCAAACTTCGACATAATTTTCGCTAGCCTTAGCCCAGAAGATATCGGAGATGGTGAGGGGGGTTGATAGGTCGTTGATTTCGATTTGGATCACTGGGTTTTTCTTTAACGAGCGAAGAAAAATATGATCGCGGGCACGCTGGAGCGCCAACTGCAGGCGTTTTTCCTCCACGGGTTTAAGAATGTAATCCGCCAGATCCAGGGCAAATCCCTCGACCGCGTGTTGGGCAAATGCGGTCACTGCGACCACTGCAGGCGCATTTTCGATTTCGGAAATCACCCTGAATCCATGGGCATCGCTAAGATTGAGGTCTAAAAACACCACATCAGGCGTTTCCTTCTGAATTACTTGGACAGCATCCATGGCACTGCCAGCCTCCCCAACGATTTCTGTTTGGGACGTTTTCTGTAGAAGTTCGGCAAGGTCCTTGCGGCAGTACGCTTCATCATCCACCAAAACAATCCGAAGAACCTTTTTCACGCGGGTTTGACTGTTTCGAGATGAATCCGCGCCTCCACGATTTCACCAGAAAGTTGATGTATTTCCACGTAGGAATTTGCCTGATGCAGAACCTTAAGCTGGTGGCGAAGGAGGGAAAGTCCACCCGGTGTACAACCCTTTCCGTTGTCGCGTATTTTTCCAGGGTTCCGCACAAGAATGTCAATGGATCCGTCCTTGTTAGATCTACTTTGCAGTTCGATGGTCATCTTGCCAAAGGGATCAAGGGTCCCATGTTTGACGGCATTCTCGATAAGGGTGACGAGGGAGAGGGGAGGGAGAAATGTGCTGGATTCAAGGGGTTGGGCTCGATGCGTGAAGTGGATCTTTTTTCCTCTATAAAACTCAAGGTGAATGTAGCCGTCACAGATATCAAGCTCATGCTTAAGGGTGATCATGGTGCTCGTCTGGGAGTCTACCACGGCACGCAGGAAACTTGCCAAACGCCCGGTAAAATCCCGGGCCATATCAGGATTGGTCTTAATCATTCCCCTAAGGCCGGTGAGACAGTTGAAGATCAGATGTGGATTCAGGTGGGAGCGCAGAGCCTGAATTTCCAGGTTGGCAATTTCTGCCCTGGTCTCCGCGGCCTGACGCCTGGAAATTTCAGCCCGGCCTTGAAGAATTCCGGTGATTTCCAAAGGCTCCCCCTGAAGCCCTAGGTTGGTAGCCGTCCAATGGGAGGTATATCCCGGATGTTGGGAATTCTTGGCTGGGACCGGCATATTGCCTGCGGATACATGGGCCTGGAAAAGGAGAATAGGATGTTTGAGGTTTTCGGCGACCTTGGGGTTAAAAAAATGTACCCCGTCTTTTTGGGTCCAGGTCCAGAATGTGGAATCCAGCGCCAGCATCACCAAGTCGTCCTGCTCCGCCCTGCGGCGGAGTTCGTCGGACGCCGCTCCCAAGGGAAGAATAGTCAGGCAGAGGGTCGTCAGAATACCGATCTGCTCCAGTGCCTCCTCCAACATGGTGGGTGGGGGGAGTTTTCGATTGAGGGGAGAATCCCTCCCAAGTGAGGATATAAAACGAATGTATGAGAGAGAGGACGACTCTCGGGAACGTCAAAGGCAAAATAGACAAATGAGGTCAAAAGGCAGAGAAGGGTGGCCCCCCGAAAGCCGGTCGACCAGATCCCCCAAACGATGAGGGGAATGACTAGTACGGAGGTCATCCGGATATAGTGTGGAAATATATCCGTGTGAAAGAGCCAGAGCGCAAGAGTTATACTCGTGAGAAGAAAAACAATTCTGCGTCCCTTGGGTCCAGACCACTGGAAATGAGGAATATCCCGCCAAACAAGAATGAGAGGCGTGACTAGCACGATTCCTGTGGCGTTCCCCAGAAAGAAAACAAGAACTTCACCCAAATACCGTTCGGGCGGGACGATGCCGGCAAGCAGCAAGCAAGACTGAACGAAAAGGGCGCATACTCCCGCAGGAATCCATGGGGCGAGGAGTAGAAACCAACCCACGTTCGCAACTTTGTTGAATTTGTAGTCCAATCTCCGGATCCCCGCCTGAAGCAACATCCAAGCTACGGCAGTTTCCGTTACATTTCCCAAGGGTAAGACCCATGAAAGCCAAGAGGGAGTAAGGCTCCAGAGTGTCAGATTGGGAAGTACCAAGCCAAGGTAGACCCCAACGAGCATCCATGGTCCTCGTAGGATGCAGGCGGCCAGGGCAGCTCCAG
>RGYX01000095.1 GCA_010031845.1 Verrucomicrobiota bacterium | reverse complement strand
TCATTCGGCGCTCCTCCAGTTTCAACACGGAGCGAATCGATTCCATTTACAAAGACCGGCATGAAAAGGGCACCAAGCTTTTTCTTCATTACGGGGATTTGAGTGATCCGAGTTCCCTGATTCAAATCCTGGGGGAGACCCAACCGGAAGAAATCTACAATCTGGCCGCCCAGAGCCACGTTCGTGTCAGCTTTGATATCCCGGAGTTCACGGGTGACGTCACCGCGATCGGTACCGTCCGCCTGCTGGATGCGATGCGACAGGTCGCCCCCAAGGCGCGTTTTTATCAGGCTTCCAGCTCCGAGATGTACGGGTTGGTGCAGGAAGTTCCCCAAAAGGAGACGACCCCGTTTTATCCCCGCAGCCCTTACGCGGTGGCCAAATTGTACAGCCACTGGATCACGGTGAACTACCGCGAGAGCTATGGTCTGCACGCTTCCAGCGGGATTCTCTTCAACCACGAAAGTCCAAGGCGGGGTGAGACTTTTGTCACCCGCAAGATCACTCGGGCGGTGGCCCGAATCAAAGCCGGGTTGCAGGACAAACTGTTTCTGGGAAACCTGGAGGCAAAGCGGGATTGGGGGTATGCGCCGGAATATGTCGAGGCGATGTGGAAGATGCTGCAGCAGGATAAGCCAGACGACTACGTGGTGGCTACCGGGGAGACCCACACGGTACAGGAGTTTTTGGAAGTGGCCTTTGCCCGGGCGGGTTTGGATCCCAGAAAGCACGTGGCGTTTGACGAGCGCTATCTCCGTCCCGCCGAAGTCGACCTGTTGATCGGAGACGCCAGCAAGGCCAAAAAGAAACTGGGCTGGGAACCGAAGGTGATGTTCAAGCAACTGGCCGAAATTATGGTGGACGCAGATATCCAGTTGTTGGCGGAAGAGCGGGCGGGCCGGCGGATCCGCGATTAAAGAAATGAAAATCTTTGTGGCCGGTCACCGAGGGATGGTCGGCTCGGCCGTGGTGAGGGCCCTGGAAAAGCGTGGGCGAGATCTGGTTCTTACCCGCAGCCGCCAAGAGTTGGATTTGACCCATGCGGTGGAGGTCGAGAAGTGGTTTGCCCGGGAGAAGCCGGATCAGGTGATCGATGCCGCCGCCCGGGTCGGGGGAATCTTGGAGAATTCCCGTCGTCCGGTGGAATTTCTGATCGAGAACACGAGGATTCAGAACAATCTCATGGAGTCGGCTTTCCGCCACGGCTGTCAAAAGTTTCTCTTCCTCGGAAGTTCCTGCATCTATCCCAAGCATGCTCACCAGCCCATTCGTGAAGATTCCCTGATGAGTGGGCCGTTGGAGTCGACGAACGATGCCTATGCCTTGGCCAAGATTGCAGGGGTGCGGCTGGCCCAGGCCTATCGGGATGAGTATGGCAAAAGCGCCATCTCGGCGATGCCCACCAATCTCTACGGGCCAGGGGACAATTTTGATCCGGAAAGCTCCCATGCTTTGCCCGGGATGATCACCAAGTTTCATCGGGCCAAGATGCAGGGGGAAAGAGAGGTCGTTTTATGGGGGACCGGATCCCCGCGGCGGGAGTGGCTCCATGTGGATAATTTGGCCGATGGCCTGCTGGTTCTCCTCGAGCATTACGATGAAAGGGAGATTGTGAACCTTGGGGTGGGGGAAGATTTGACGATCAAGGAACTGGCGGAAAAAGTTATGAAGGCCGTCGGTTTTGCCGGTTCCATCCGCTGGGATACAGGCAAACCTGATGGAACCCCAAGAAAATTGCTGGATGTCAGTAAAATCCGGGCATTGGGATGGAGGCCGACCATCCCTATCGACCAGGGGATAGCCTCAACTTACGAATGGTTTTTAAAGAATGCGCCCGAGGCCAAAGTTTAGCGCAAACCTTGTTCAATTTTGTTGGGATGATTTAGAGAAAGAGGGTTGCGGAGATTCGTGGAATTGCGGATCGTTTTCACATGTCTGAGGTCCTTATTTTGCAACACCAAGTCGGGGAGGGGCCCGGCACGATCCTCGACGAGATCAAGAAATCCAGGCACGTGGCGCACCTCTTGAGGATCGATCAGGGGGTGGGGATTCCCCGTTCCGTCGGGAACTCGGGCGGCATCGTGGTGATGGGGGGATCCATGGGGGTCTATGATCAGGCCGAGTGGCCGTATTTGAAGGAAGAGATCGCCTTGCTGAAATTATTCCTCAAGGAGGATCGTCCCATTTTGGGGATTTGTCTGGGCGCCCAGCTTTTGGCGGCGGCGGTGGGGACGGAGGTGAAGCCCGGCGTGCCCGAGATGGGCTGGTTCGGAGTGCGAAAACTACCGGATGCCTTCAAGGATCCGGTTTTGCGGCGCTTGCCCGAAAACTTTCCTGCCCTGATGTGGCATGGGGATCATTTTGCCCTGCCCCAAGGGGCGGCCCATCTTCTCAGCACGGACCGATGTGCGTGTGCCGGCTTTCGCTTGGGAAAAAAGGCCTATGGGCTCGTTCCTCATTTGGAAATGAACGCGGCGATGGTGGATGAGATGGTGGCCGAATCACGCAAGGAACTGGCGGCGGCCGGTGTGGAGCCGGCCCAAATCCTGGAGGACTCGTCAGAACATGCGGAGCCGGTAGAAGAGTTGGCCCGCGTCATGTGGCGGGCCTGGTTGGCCCTCTTGGATTGAATATTTCAGGCCGCCAGAGAAAGGCAAAGATCCGCAAGACGGAGGGAGGCATCCGGTTTGGAGGCAACCGCGAGTTTGGCTTTCCACTCCCTCCATCCCTTCGCATTTTCCGCGAGGGCCTTTTGGATGACTTGGACCGCGACGTTGCCATCGGGGGTCAGCGAAGCGACGCCGATCTCCTTGAGCAAAGAAAAATTTCCTTCTTCCTGTCCGGGAACCACCTGAGTGACAAGGAATGGGGTGCGGGAGGCGATCGTCTCCTGAGTGAGGGCACCGCCTGCCTTCCCAATGACGAAGTGTTGGCGGGCCAAAATGGACGGCATTTCTGTGGTCCACCCCAGCATTTGGACGTTCTTTCTCAGGGGTCCAAGAGCTGCCTCCACCCGGCGGGCCACTTCCGGATCCCGCCCAGTTCCAATGGTCACGGACCAGCCCTTTTGGGCGGCCAAAGTGGCGGCCAATGCCGGTCCGGCTCGGAGACCGGAGCTTAGGAGGTAGAGAACCCGGGGATTGTCACCGGGCGGCTCATCGCCCGGATGCGGATTGGGGGAGGCAAATCTTGGATCCACCGGAAAGCCGACCGAGTGGATTTTCTCCGCTGCAACACCCAAAGCCGAGAGTGCCTGAGCGGTGGGTTCGTTGGGAACCACCCAAAGGTCCGCTTGAGCCGTGGACCAAAGGCGATGAACGGAAATAGAATCCGTCACCACCGTGACGAGTTGAAAACCCTTTCGAAGATTCCGGGGTAAGCGGTCGAGGAGGTGGGCATAGACCGGGAAGGTCAGCACCACAACTTTTGGGCGGTGTGTCTCCAGGAGTTCCCGGATGCGAAGGTAGGCCGGCTGGTGGACGAAAACCGTCTTTTCGATCAGGGGAAAATGATGGCAGGTAATGTAAAAAAGATTCCAAAATCCGGGGTAACGGTTGATCAGGGTCAGGTAAAGTCGGCGGAAGAAATCGTTCATCTTGGGGCGGGATTCCGCAAAAGGATCGGCCACCACGGCTTGGCCTCCCCGCTGGTGGATGCCTGCAGCTAATCCACGGGCCGCAGCGTTGTGGCCATCGCCAAAGGCAGCGGTGAGGATCAGGACCGGGGGCAGGCTCACATCAAGCCGTCCCGTTCCAGTTCATCCAGACGCCGATCATCGTGTTGGTCGACAATTTCGGTGACCTCGGGGAGTTCCAGGAGGATATCCAGGCAAAGGGCAATCTTTTCATGGGGCAGTCCGGTTGTCTCGATGACCCGACGGCCACGGGTTAGGTAGGCCCAGGCGAAATCCTGGCCTTGAATGACGCGAAATTGCAGGTGGTCGGCCTTCAGAAGTTCCCCGGAGTTGGCCAGTGTGATGGTGGTATTGCCGGCTTGGGTGCCTGGAATCACTTGCTCCACCCTTTCAAAACGAGACATCCAGGAATTCAGCATCGCTTGGATGGATGCATCCGAGTGAGGCTGCGCAAAGACGGCCACGTATCCACGCGAGATCATCTGCGGACGATAGCGAGGGAGGTAGAGGGGAGAAAAGTCTGATCAGTATTTGACGCCGCACCCGTACGGCTGGGTTGAGGGGTGAGGAACCGGCTTGCCTGCCATGGCAGCGTCGAGAGTTTCCCGGACATAGTTATCGGCTTTGGAACAGTCGGCCGGGTTGGTGGAACGAAGGCTATCGATGGCGCCGGCGTAGATGACCTTGCCTTCCGGGTTGATGATAAAAATGTGGGGGGTGGTTTTTGCTCCGTATTTCTGTCCGACCTCTCCGGAGGGATCGAGCAGAACAGTAGTGGGGTAGGCTTTTTGATCCTTGCGGTTGGCCTCAGCCTGCGGACCGGTGCAGAAACCCTGTTTCCCCGGGGCAGAAGAGATGATGGACAGCCAAACAACTCCCTTGGCGGTGTAATCCTTCTGGAGATTTTGCATGTTACCAACGGAGTAGTGTTTTTTAACAAAGGGGCATTCCGGATTCATCCACTCCAAGACGACATATTTACCAGCATAGCTGGAAAGCTTCTGAAAATTATCTTTAGAATCCTTGAGGGTAAATTCAGGCGCGGTGTCTCCGGGTTCCACGGCGGAACGTGCAGGGAGGTTCAGGATCAGGGCAAGGAAGGTAAGGATGAAGAGGTGTTTCATGGTTCCAACATTCCATGGAATGTT
>RGYX01000094.1 GCA_010031845.1 Verrucomicrobiota bacterium | reverse complement strand
GCAAACGGGGGTCAAACCAGATCTCCCCGAACATCTGCCCCAAAACACTAAAAACCCCCAGCAAAGGCATCGCCAGAAGAAGCCCATAGACCCCTCCGAGCATTCCCCCCGTAAAAATCATCATCACGGTGATGAGAGGATGCATGCGCAGGGCGCGTCCCACCGTCATGGGGGTGTAGACAAATTCATCCAACATTCTCACCAGAAGAAACAGGACAATCACTGCCAGCATCAACCACCCGGCTTGGGGAGCCTTGACCGCACAGGTCGCCACCGCCACCAACCCCCCGAGCGCCGACCCAATGTAGGGCACCCAGGCGAAGACGGCACAGATCAGGCCCAGGACCATGGCGTCACGGAATCCGAAAATCCCGGGCCCGTGCCCCAAAAACCAGAGGCCCAGACCCAAAGTGATCGCATCCAGCAGGGTGAGGCCGAGCATGCCCCGAAAATAGGCATGCATCTGCCGGTTCAACCGGTCGAACAAAATCAGCGTCTTTTCAAAAAAAGCGTTCGGCACGGCCCGGAGCACCAGTCGATGCACTGCCGCCCCGTCCCGCAGGAAGAAAAAGGCGAGAAAAGGAACCAGGAGAAGGCTGGGCAACCAGTGCAGAAGAAAAATTGCCACGTCCGCGACGTGCTCTTTGCCGGAGGCCGAGGCAAAACGGTCGATTTGATTTTGAAAGGCCTCCGCCAGCTTTGCCTTTTTGGCAAAATGGAATTTGTCCTCCATCAAAAGCAGGTTGTTTCGCATCACCATTTGCAGCCGGTCCCAGTAGTCGGGAAGATTGTTCTGGAACTCGGAAAGACCGTTGAGCATGGCCGGCAAAATGGTCACCGAGGCGATGGCCGTCACCAGAATCGCGGCCCCCAGAAAGATGCCCAAGGCCTGACCTGGGGTTGCCCCGGCGAGCTGCATGCGCTGCAACAGCGGCTCCACCAGATAATAGAAAACCACCGCCAGGACCAGGGGCAGGGTCAACCAGGCAATGGTGTTGAGCAGAACAATCGTCCCGAGGGTGCCGGCGATCACCGCCACCCAGATGATCGGGTGCTCCAGCGAACGGGGCGTGGGATTCATTTCGCTCACGCCGTCAGGGATTTTTCCAAGTGCCCATCGGCGGTCTGGCGCATGCGCGACTCCAGGACCCGGGCCACCCCCATGGCAATTTTGTAACCCAACCGGGGCCGCCCTTCGGCCAAGCGCAACAATTCCGGACGGAACATGGCCAACACCGTGGTGGGTTCCGTCGCCACCACCGTGGCTACCCGGGGACTGGCCCCCAGCATCGCCATCTCGCCGAACGAGTCTCCGGGGAAAATTTCCCCCAAGGTCTTCTTTTTGAGCATCCCTTTGCGAACGGCTTTCAGTTTGCCGGTGATCACCACGTACATGCCCTCCCCCTCCTCCCCTTCGTCAAAAACGATCTCCCCCTCCAAAAAGTGCCTCTCGTGCAGATGCAACCGCAGGGTCTCAAGCTCGCCCCGGGTGCAGTCCCGGAAAATGGAGGCACCCGAAACAACCTGCAACATGGGATCCAGGGGCGGCGGACGGAAAAAATGAAGAAGATTCATGGAACCCCACACTCTCCCGAACCCACCCCCATCACCAGTGAAAAATTCCCCCCCCTTTGCGCTTGGGCTTCGCCTCCCCTTCGCATAAAAAAGAGTTCCCATGGAAATCACCGAAAAAACCGACGGAGGGGTCCTGATTCTCACGGTTTCGGGGGAAATCGACCTGAACCAGTCCCCCACCCTCCGGTCAACCTTGCGGGCCAAGGCCGCGGCCAAGACTCCCTGTCTTTTGCTCGATTTTTCCGCCGTGCTCTACATTGATTCGTCCGGCCTCGCCACCCTGATCGAATACTACCAAAGCTCCCGGACATTCGCCGGAAAACTGGCTCTCTGCTCGCTCGCCCCCCGGGTTCGCAGCTCCTTTGACTTGGTTCGCCTGAGCGAGGTCTTCTCCATCTATCCCGATCTCGCCGCCGCACGCAAAGCTCTGACCCCCGGTTCGTCTTGAAATTTCTTGTCCGCCTGCTGCGCCGCAACGAGGGAAAGGGCTACTGGGTGCTCAATGCCCGCATCTACTCCTTTCTTCTTTGGGGTCTGACCAATCCGAAGGTCCTCTCGCCTGAATTGACCCTCTCCCAAATGCTCCGGATCGGGGTCCAGGCCCTGCCCATGGCTAGCTTGGTGGCCCTGAGCGTCGGCTTCATCTTGGCCATGCAGGCCTCCACGGAACTCGGCAAACTGGGAGCCGACTCCTTCATTCCCGATCTCGTCTCCCTGAGCCTGATGCGGGAGCTCGGCCCCCTGCTCATCGCCATCATCGTCGTCGGTCGAAGCGGATCGGCCGTGACGGCCGAAATTGGCACCATGAAGGTCAACGAGGAGATTGAGGCCCTGCGCGTCATGGCCATTTCCCCCGTCCGCTATCTGGTGGTTCCACGCTATCTCGCCCTGGTGATCATGCTCCCGATTCTGACGATTTTTGGAAACTGCGTGGGCTTGGCCGGAGGGTGGGCGGTTTGTGCGGGCACGTTGGATATGCCCACTTCCTTTTACATCAAACATGCGGTCGATCGGCCGGAATTATGGGATCTTTACTCGGGGCTGATCAAAAGCGTGGTGTTCGCCCACATCATTATCACCATCGCCTGCCATCAGGGATTGAACGTGGAGGACGGTGCCCAGGGCGTCGGGCGCGCCACCACCAACTCGGTGGTCTTCTCCATTCTTTGGATCATCATCTCCGACGCCATCCTCACCGGACTCTTTTTCTTTGTCTCATGAAGAACCCGCCCAAAAAAACCTCCGACTCCTCCGATATCATCCTCGAGGTGCGGGATCTGGTTCAGGTCTTCAATGGGCGGGCCGTACTCAATGGACTCAATTTCAAGGTTCGACGGGGGGAAACCTTTATCATCATGGGGGGCAGCGGTTGCGGGAAAACCACCCTGCTCCGGATTCTGATCGGCGCCCAAAAGCCAACCTCGGGCTCGGTCCGTCTTTTCGGACAGGACATCACCCAACTGGACCCGGAAGCTTTGGACAAGATCCGCCTGCGCTTCGGGATGAACTTCCAGTTCGGCGCCCTCTTCCAGTCCATGACCGTGGGGGAAAACATCGCCCTTCCGCTTCAGGAACACAGCCGGGTCGATCCCTCCCTCATTGAAATGGTGGTCAAAATGAAGTTGGAGCTGGTGGGATTGACCGGGTTTGAAAATTTCAAGCCTTCGGAAATCAGCGGAGGAATGCGCAAGCGCGTCGGCCTCGCCCGCGCCCTGGCCCTCGACCCGGAACTTCTTTTCAGCGATGAACCCACCTCGGGTCTCGACCCTGTGATGACCGCCGTGGTCGACCAACTCACCTTGGACAGCACCCGTAAGATTGGGGTCACTGCCGTCGTCGTCAGCCACGACATGACCAGCGCCTTCCGCATCGCCACCCGGATGCTGATGCTGGGCAGCGGTCCGCGACAGGGGGAAATTGTCGCCGAGGGCACCCCGGATGAAATTCGCAACAACCCGGACCCCTTTCTCCAACAGTTCATCCGCGGAGAGGCGGATGGCCCCATCCCCTTACGGCTATCCCAAGATGATTACTTGAAACACCTTCTCGGAGACGGCTGAATAGTCACCCCTTTGTCATGAAAGCCTTCAAAACGGAATTCCTGATCGCCACGGCAGTTATCATTTCCAGCCTGGTGTTGTTGGCCGCACTTTCGATCGCCATTTCCGGCATTCACCTGGATCGGCCCAAATTCGTTCTCACCGTCGACCTCCCCAGTGCCGTGGGGCTCTCCCAGGAAGCCGCCGTCCGCTACGCCGGCACTCCCGTCGGCAAGATCCATTCCATGCGTCCGCTCAACGACGAGGAAAGGGCCAAAACCTCCCCGGGATGCGCCATCCGTCTCGTGTTGGACATCCATCAAAAGCTCCCCACCCTCCGCCTGGGAACCACCGCCTCCATCGCCGCCGACACGGTGTTGGGCGAGAAGTACCTGAATTTGGAGCCGGGTCCCGTCATCAATCCCGCCCTCCCCTCGGAAACCATCCTCTACGCCAAACGTTCGGCCAGTCTGGACGAGGTCATGACCTCCGGCAAAGAACTGCTCGATGGGGTCAACGAGCTGTTGACCAAAAATGACACCGCCATCACCCAGGCCATCCTCGACCTCAAAAATGTCCTCGAGAACTTCAAGGTGATTGCCACCTATGGCAAAACCTTCATGGGCACCGTCGCGAGAAAACCCTGGCGTCTTCTATGGGGAGGTCCCGTTCCCCGACTCCCCTCTGAGGATGCCATCCTCAAAAGCGACAAACCCGTTCCCGCCCCGATTCCCAACGACTGAGGATGGCGGTGTCTCAGCCCCTTCCCACGCCGGAAGCCTCGGTTGAAATCGAATTGGCCCCGCCCCGTCTCCACGGCCTACGGCAACTGGCCGAACGATGGGCCCTGCACACCGGCTTTAACGACGCGGATACCGGACGGCTGCTTGCCGGTCTGGATGAGGCTTTGGCCAACATCCACCTGCATGCCTACGGCGGCCGCCCCGGACCTGTCCGCATCGAGATCAGACAAACCGGACAGGAACTGATTTTTGAACTCTTCGACCAAGGGAAGGCTTTCGCACCCGAACGGATGGTCAGCCGCCTCCCCGGGGAAATCGGACAGGGAGGGTGGGGCATGCTGATGATGCAGGCCGGCTTTCATCGGATCGAACGCCGAAGGGCCGGGGATAAAAACATCCTGCTTCTCGCGCGCACCCTTCCGGGCAAAAAAGGAGGGTGATGAGACTCACTTTTTGGGGCACC
>RGYX01000093.1 GCA_010031845.1 Verrucomicrobiota bacterium | reverse complement strand
TCACTTCGCCAACCCCTGCAAAGCCCTCACATCCAAAACTTCCTCTTCTTGGAGTTTGGTTTTTTTAAGACGGGAAGATGATGAAGCCGGCTTTTCAGAATTGGCACCACCCGACCGCATGGAGACAAACTTTTCGGCCACCGCCGTCCGCACCGCTTCACCGATTTTCTTGTCCGGGATCCGGTCGATGACTTCCTCAAAAAAGCCATGGGCCAAAAGTTGGGCGCCGGTCCGTGGATCGATTCCCCGGGCCATGAGATAGAAAAGCTGATCCCGGTCAATCTGCCCGGTCGTGGCTCCATGGGTGCAGCGTACATCGTCATTCAAAATCTCCAGCCCGGGCATGGAATCGGCCTCGGCTTCCGGATTGAGCAGAAGATTCCGGTTGTTTTGATAGGCATCTGTCTTGGCCGCCCCGGGCGCCACGCGGATCAGTCCCTTGAAAATCGATTTGGAGCGGTCATCCAAGGCGTTCTTGTAAAGCAGATCGCTCCAAGTATTCGGAACATCATGACACTGCAGGGTGCGTTGATCGAACTCCTGTCGGTCGTTGCCCACGGAAAGACCCAGCATCTCGCTTCGCGCCCCGCCCCCCACCAATGTGCTTCGACTCTCCTGTCGGGCATAGGCGGCTCCCAGATTCACAAAAAGACTCCGGGCCTCACCGTCCTTCTCCACCCGGGTGGAGTTCAATTGGAAGCTCGTCACCTTGGAACCCCATCGCTGAAAGCAGATGTAATCCACCTTGGCCCCCGGGCCAACCAGCAGATCGTTCACCCCACAGGCCAATCCCGCCCCGTTGACTTCCGTGGATCCGAGAAAATCCACCACCGTTACCTTGGCGTGGCTCTCGGCCACGATCAGGGTGTGAGGAAAAACCGCCGCCTCGGATCCGTCCAGCCAATGAAAAGCGACCAGCGGCAGTTCAATCTCGACGTTTTTCGGAATGTAAATCAACACTTTCCCTTTCCGCCGGATTGGAAGTCCCCCAGCTGAACCGCGTCGATGGTTGCAAAACGCCAATCCTCGTCCTGACGACGCGGCATCGGGGTGGCCTGGAATTTTTTCCAAGCTTCCGCTTTGCGCACCTGCCACCAAGCCGGTTCGGGGGATCCGTTCCGGCCGGTGGGGGTTTGGCCGTTTTTACCCATCGGGAGCCTGGTTTTTACGAGCCGTTGGAGCCGATGGCTTCGACCGGGCAACCCTCCATCGCCTCTTTCGCGAGCTTCTGCTCGTCCGGCGTAGTGGGCTGGTGATAGACGAAGGAATACCCCCCGTCATCGTTGCGCTTGAAGCTGGCCGGCGCCGTTTCGCGGCAAAGGTCGCAGTCAATGCACTGGTTGTCCACATAGTAGGCCCCGGGGACGTTTTCGGGGTATCGATTGGCGATGTCGGCCATGGCTTCTTTTCTCCTGTGTGATGGATATTGGCTGGTTTCAGCCCACCGACCCCTCCATCTCGAGGTCGATGAGACGTTTAAGCTCCACACTGTACTCCATGGGAAACTGCCGGACGAGGTCGTTGACGAATCCGTTCACACTCAGGCTCATCGCCTGGCCTTCCGACAATCCCCTCTGCTGCATGTAAAAAATCTGCTCGGCACTCACCTTGGAAACGTCCCCCCGGGTCACGATCGCAGGATAGGTGTCCGTTCTAGATTCCGTGTTAATCAACAATGCGTCGCACTCCGTGTTATTCTTGCATCCCTTGAGATGCCGCGGGATGTGCACCAGTCCCCGGTAGGTGGCCCGTCCCGAGCCAATGGAGATTGATTTGGAAATGATGTTGGAAGTGGTCTCGTCCGCCGCGTGGATCATTTTCGCCCCAGTATCCTGATGCTGGCCGTTGTTGGCCAAAGCGATCGAGAGAACCTCTCCACGAGCCTTGCGTCCCTTCAAAATCACGCCGGGATATTTCATCGTCAACCGGGAGCCAATGTTGCAGTCGATCCACTTGATCTCAGACTCCTCATGGGCCAACCCGCGCTTGGTCACAAGATTGAAGACGTTCGGGCTCCAGTTCTGGACAGTGATGTACTGGATTTTGGCTCCCTTCATGGCCACCAGTTCCACCACTGCACTATGCAGGGTGACGGAATCAAACTTTGGGGCCGTGCATCCCTCCATGTAGGTCACTTCAGCCCCTTCATCCACGATGATCAGGGTTCGCTCAAACTGCCCGAAATTCTCCGCGTTGATCCGAAAATAGGCCTGCAGAGGATGCTTCACCTTGACCCCTTTCGGAACGTAGATGAAGGAACCGCCGGAAAAGACGGCGCTGTTCAGGGCGGAAAACTTGTTGTCCGCCGTGGGGATGACTTTTCCAAACCACTTCTTGAAGATTTCGGGGTGATCCTTGAGTCCCTCCCGGCTACCAACGAAGATCACGCCCTGCTCCGCCACCGCCTTCTTGATGTTCGAGTAGGCCGCCTCGCTGTCGAACTGTGCCTCCACCCCCGCCAGGAAAGCCCTCTCCTTCTCTGGAATTCCCAGTCGCTCAAAGGTTTTCTTCACGTCATCCGGCACTTCGTCCCATGACCGCTTCGGTTTTGCCCCTTTGGATAGATAGTAACGAAAATCGTTGAAGTGAATGTTCTCCAAATCCTTGCTGGCCCAATGCGTGGGCAGGGGTTTTTCATCAAAAACTTTCAGCGCCTTTTTGCGAAACTCGCGCACCCAATCCGGATCCTCTTTGGCGTCACAAATGTAATCGATGGTCTTGTCGGTCAGGCCGGTTCCGGCGTCGAAGGCATAATCCTCAGGATAGGAAAAATTCCCCTGATCCTGGTCAATCTGCAGATCCGGTTTTTCCTGTAGTTCGGCGTCACTCATCTTTTTGAATCCTTTCAGGCAACTGCCAGGTTCTCCACCCAGTCGTACCCCTTCTTTTCCATTTCCAAAGCCAACTCCTTCGGACCGCTCTTCACGATCCGTCCATCCACCATGACATGCACCACATCCGGCACGATGTAATCCAGCAGTCGTTGGTAATGGGTGATCACCAGAATGCCCAGCTTGGGTCCGCGCAGGCTATTGACCCCATGGGCCACAATCTTGAGTGCGTCGATGTCCAAACCCGAGTCGGTTTCATCGAGCACCGCATATTTCGGTTCCAGCATGGCCATTTGCAGAATCTCGTTTTTCTTTTTCTCTCCGCCGGAAAAACCGTCGTTCACCGCCCGGGAAGTGAAGGAGCGGTCAATCTTCAGCAGATCCATCTTCTGGTAGAGCTCGTTATAATACTCCACCGCATCGATCTCCTGTCCTTCGGGCCGACGGGCGTTCAGGGCTGCCCGCAGAAAGTTGGCGATGGTGACCCCGGGAATTTCGCTGGGGTATTGGAAGGCCAGAAACAGCCCCTCCCGTGCCCGGACATCCGGATCCAGGCCCAAAATGGTTTTTCCGTCGAGCTGCACGTCCCCGGCGGTCACCTCGTAGTCGGGATGACCCGCCATCACCTTGGCTAGGGTGCTTTTGCCTGAGCCGTTCTTGCCCATGATGGCGTGCACCTCTCCCTTGGGAAGGGTGAGGTTGAGTCCATGCAGAATTTCGGTTCCACCAATTCCGGCTTTTAGATTTTTGATTTCCAGGGCGTTCTTCATTGGGTTTTTCCTTTCGAAAGATGACCGCGAAAAACCAGTTCCACCGAATCGGCGGAATACTCCCCCGGCAACACTTTCGCCAGATCCTTCATCATGCTTTCGGGAACCGGCACGTCGTAGACGCGGCCCGTGTCCCGGCAATGAAAATGGGCGTGGGGGGCCAGATTGGGACAGTAACGGGTCGGTTCCCTCTCAATCGTCTCCAAACAGTTGTAGACCGTGGCCATGGATATGGAGGGCATTCGGGATTTGGTCCGCGAATAAACCTCGTCGGCTGTTGGATGGTCCCTCTCATCCAGGAGGACGCTGAAAACGGTCGCCCTCTGGGGGGTGGTTCTTTGCCCGGAGTGATCCAAGGCGTCACTCAAGGCACCTCGATCCATCTGTTTGAGGCTATTCATCAGCCCATCAACCTAGTTTAGAATTATTCTAAATCAAATTCTAAAATCCCCTTGAGGGTAAAAACCTTAGATTTTTGGTGCTTAACTACTTCCGCCGGAAGCAGCCCTTTGCCGATCCGACCAGACCTTACAAATGCCCTTCATCCGGGAGAGGATATAATAGGTGGTCTGACTTCTGACCCGAACCAACTGCGCGCCCACAATCTTTGGCACGAAATCGCTCTCCAACTCCATGACCGCTTTGGGCGCCACGCCATCCAAACCCTTGCAAAGAATCGCCGTCATCGCCTTGGTCAAGGTCTGCACCTGCGGTCCTAACGTCATGCGAAAATGGCTCTTCCCCTCCCCATCCACCCGAAGAAACACCCCCACGGTATCGGCACACTCCTCATCCTTTCGCACATCCTCCAGATCAAATTTTTCCCCTTCCTTCGGTTCGTAGTTTCTTGTGGTCAGACTGTAGGAAACCAAGCTCTCCCGTTTCTCCTCCTCAGGCAGGTGCTCAAACAGGGAAACAATCTCCTGCAATTTTTTAGGATAGGCCACTCTAATTCCCCTGCGCCCGCTTCTGCGCGTCCGACTGGGTCCAGGTCCACAACTCGCCCAAAAGATTCGCCAGATCCTTTTTGGCCCTCACCAGATCCTCCCCGACTCCAACTTTCTTTTTTCCAAAAAAATAGAACTTCATCTTTGGTTCTGTGCCGGATGCCCGCACGGCCACTCGAAATCCCTCGCCCAGATCAAATATCAGCATCCGCTCCTTCGAAATCTCCTTTCCATCCACATCCCGATGGGATCCTTCTTCAAAGTCCGTCACCCCCAACACCC
>RGYX01000092.1 GCA_010031845.1 Verrucomicrobiota bacterium | reverse complement strand
CCCGTCAAACGTCACACAGCGCATATAACGGGCGGGAATGATTCGATCGGTGTCGATGTCGTCTCCCTCGATAGGGACGGCGCGACCGGTGATTTTCCTGATGGGGGAGAGGGACATATCAGGCCTTGGCAAAAACTTTCCGGGCGTCGCTGACCTCACCAGTGACGGCGGCGGCGGCCACCATGACAGGGCTCATGAGGAGGGTTCGCCCCGTCGGGCTGCCTTGTCGGCCCTTAAAGTTGCGATTGGAGGAGGAGGCGCAGATCTCATCCCCCACTAGTTGGTCTGGGTTCATGCCTAAACACATGGAGCATCCGGCCTCGCGCCAGTCGAAACCCGCATCCCGGAAAATCTTGTCGATGCCCATTTCAGTACAAATCTTGCTGGCAATGGCACGGATGCCTGGGGCGACTTTGCGACCCTTGAGGAATTTGGAGGCTTCCACAAAGTCGGAGACGCGGGCATTGGTGCAGGAACCGAAGAAGGCGACCTGGATCTTTTGTCCGGACAGCTTTTGCCCGGCCTTAAACTTCATGAACTCGAGTGCCTCCTTGGCGGAGGAGCGGTCGGCTTCCGGAAGTTGATCGGGGGAGGGGATGGCCTCATCGATAAAAATACCCTGTCCCGGATTGATGCCCCAAGTGACGGTTGGACGGATTTCGGAGGCTTCGAAAACTTTTACGTCGTCGTAGACCGCATCCGGATCGGAGGCCACTTTTCTCCATTCCCTCATGGCGGCGTCCCATTCCTTCCCTTGGGGGCAGTAGGGGCGACCTTTTAGGTATTCGAAGGTTTTTTCGTCGGGGTTGACGTAACCGACCCGGGCCCCGCCCTCGATCGACATGTTACAGATGGTCATTCGCTCTTCGATGGAAAGGCCCTCGATCGTCTGGCCGGCATATTCGTAGGCGTAACCGGTTCCCCCGTTGACCCCGAGAGTTCGGATGATGTGCAGGATGATGTCCTTGGCATAGACGCCAGGACCAAGTTTCCCCCGAACCTCGATCTTGCGGACTTTGAGCGGGGAGAGAGCCATGGTCTGGGTGGCGAGGACGTCACGAACCTGGCTGGTGCCGATACCGAATGCGACCGCACCGAAAGCCCCGTGGGTCGAGGTATGGGAATCGCCGCAGGCAATGGTCGTGCCGGGTTGGGTGATGCCCTGTTCCGGGCCGACAATATGGACGATGCCTTGTTTTCCGGAGGGAATATCAAAGAAGGTGACGCCGAATTCGGTGCAATTCTTGCGGAGTTCCTTGATCATGGCGTCGGCCAGGGAGTCTTTGAAGGGCTCGACACGGTGATCGGTCGGAACGATATGGTCGACCGTGGCAAAGGTGCGTTTGGGGAAGGCGACCTTCAGGCCAAGATCACGGAGCATGCCAAAAGCCTGGGGACTGGTGACCTCATGAATGAGGTGGGTACCGATAAAAAGCTGGGTCGAACCGTCGGGGAGTTTCCCGACGGCATGCCGTTCCCAAACTTTATGGAAAAGGGTCTGACCCATAAGGCTTGAGAGTAAAGGATTTGGAAGAATCAGGCAAACCGTAGGGAGCGTGGATTCAGATGAAGATTAATGGGAGGAAGTGGTTCGCTTCCAGACCGTGGCGTCGGCGAAGGTGAATTGGAATTTGCGCCTATGTTCGCGGAGGAGAAACGGGAGATCTTGGCGGTGCAGAAGACGAAACTTTGGTCGAAGTAGTTTCTGGATGGATGGGAAGGAATTCCGCAACCAATGGCGCCCCACGGTGAAGTCTGGAGACCAAGTATAAGGGGAGGTAAGAAGCACCAACCCGCCGGGTTTCACGAACTGCGGTAGAACCTGGGTAAGAAATTTTGCAGGATCGGAGAGCCGATCGATCAGGTTGGCCGCCAGGACCAGATCGAAGGTGCCCAGGTTTTTGGGCAGGTGAAGTGCGTCGCCTGTCAGAAACCGGATTCTTTTGCGCTGGATGATAGAGGGGATCCGAGCCACGCACGGCCTGGTGATTTTACCCTCTTCCAGAAGGCGGAAAGGGTGTCTTCCCGACTGTTGTAATCTTTTGGCCGCCCGAACAAAGGATCGGGAGTAGTCGATACCCACCACTTCGGGCAAATGTCGAGCTAGCTCAAAAGTGGAGCGCCCAACCGCGCAACCCAAATCCAAGGCCCTACAGGATTTTCTGCCAGCCCTGGAGAGAAGGAGGCGGGCGCAAGCCGAGGGAAAATTTTTGACCCCCTTGGGAACCGGGACGCCCTTGGGGAGAAGGGTCGAGGGCTCCAAATAATGAAAGGCGAGATACTCCGCAAGAACGGAGGGGGGCGGTAGCCCTCGATCACCACTTCCGTCTTTCCGTCCCGATGCATCCGAACCTGTTGGAGTTTGATCTCGGGGGTCTTGTGGGGGGCGTAAAGGATATCGTCGTGGGTGGCGTTGATCTTTTCGGCAAACTTGTCGGGAGTCAGGTGGCCGCCCAGGTGATCGGATCGGCCGGTGGCCACATGGATGGTGCCTAAAATCTTTTCGTCCTGGATGTCACGGCCGCTAAAAGGCAGAAGTTGGGTGCCAAAACCGAGTTCTCCCAACTCACCGACCACCGGGTCGCGCTTTAGCTTGGCCACATGGTCATCGAAAGTCTTCCGGTTACCGGTCAGGAAAGTGCCACCCACTTGGCGCCCTTTTTTCACCTCAAGAATGGCGAGGGTTCCATCTTCAAACTTCATGGGCATTTGGCCGTGGGCATCGGTGGGTACAAAGTAGACTTCCCCCGCGGGCAGGTTGGCGACATCGGGGGTCTTGCCCCGGCACAGGCCGTGGGACTTCTGGGCCTCCTGTTTTCCGAGGTCGAGGTGCAGGGTGCAGGGTTTGCCGGCAACTTCGTAGTCGATCTCCACCCAGTCGGATTTGGTCAGACCCAACCGGAGCTTCTCGGCCTGACGGCTGACCTGGTTGTAATCCACCGCCAAGCCGGTTTTCAGGATGATCTCGTTCAGGCCATGCAGGGTGGCTCCGCGAAAGCCGTGTTTTTTGGCTGAGGCCGTCAGGGGTGCGGTGGCCGAGTAGCTGGAGACGCAGAGAATGATGTCGTATTTCGGGTAAATATCCTTTTCCAAGGAAAGTCGGTTGCCCTTGGTATCGACCGCCAGATCGTCCATATCGAGGTTACTCCCCCCTGTCTTTTTGTAGGCGAAGAGATCTCCACCGGTAAGACCGAGTGTCCTGCCGGCCCCGTTGTTGATTCCCTGATAAAAGATGTCGTGGGCATATCTCTGGACCGTCAGGGACGGGTTTTTGAGGAAGGCGAAGTCTTTTACCTGTGTGGGATCATCCAAGTCGATGAGAACGCAGGTTTTTTCCCCTTTTTCGGGTTCGAAAACCGTCTGGAGCAGGCGGGCCAGATCGAAGGGGGGGAACTGTTTGGGAATTTCTAGGGACGAGGTGGACATCTAGCAATTCTTAGCGGGATTTTTGCCTCCCGCAAACGGATAGGGGGCCTTTTCCGCGGGGCTGGTGCAAGGGGAGGGGGGTCGGGCATGATTCAGGCATGCCCTTATCCGAGAGTGTAAAAGCCGACTATTTCGACTTCTTAAGGTTTCCCACGGTCTCCGCCGATCCGGCGCGGGACCAGGCGATGCGGGATTGTGCCTCCTGGCTGGAAAAAAAGTTCGGGGAGATGGGTTTGGAGGCCGAGATCGTGGCCACGGCGGGGGCTCCCGTGGTGCTGGCAAAATGGAGTAAGGGAGGGAGTGGTAAACGGCGAAAGGTTTTGATTTACGGTCATTATGACGTCCAACCGGCGGAGATGGGGGATGGATGGACAGGAGATCCTTTTGAGCCGCGCATGTTGGATGGGATGGTGGTGGCGCGCGGCTCCACAGACAACAAGGGCCAGATTTTTGCGCATATGCTGGGGGTAGCCGAGGCGATCCGGGAAGGGGGCGCGGCCACGGATGTGATCTTTGTGGTGGAGGGAGAGGAAGAGGTCGGGAGCGATAATCTCGAGGGGGTGCTGCGGGCAAGAAAGGATGATCTGAAGTGTGATGTGGCCATCATTTCCGACACCAACATGGCCGGACCCAATCGCCCGACCCTGACCTATGGGTTGCGGGGCATTGCAGCCTTGGAGGTGGAGTTGACGGGGCCCTCCCACGATCTGCATTCCGGCGTTTATGGGGGTGCAGTGGTAAATCCAATCACCGTTCTCGCAAGATTACTGGCGGGTCTCCACGATGAGAAGGGTCGGGTAGCGGTTCCGGGATTTTACAAAAAGGTCCGCAAGGTGGCGGCATGGGAGCGGGCGGCGGCCAAGGATCTAAGGGTCTCCGATGCGGAGGTGCAAAGGCAGGCGGGGAGTCCGGCTCTGGCCGGGGAACCAGGTTTTTCGGCAATGGAAAGGATCGGGATGCGACCCACGGCCGAAATCAACGGCATTACCGGCGGATATCAGGGGCCGGGGCCTAAAACGGTTTTGCCCAGCAAAGCTTCGGCCAAGCTGACGTTTCGTCTGGTCCCGCATCAGGAACCCAAGGAAATCGCCCGCCTCGTGGAGAGGGATTTAAAAAAGCGCTGCCCCAAGACCGTGAAGATCAAAGTTACCCCGCAGCACGGAGGGTTTCCCTACTTCTGTGATCCAAAGAAAGGGTTTGGTCCAGCGGCCAGTCGGGCGCTGAGCCAGGCTTGGGACGGGAAAAAAGTTCACTACCTGCTTGAGGGAGGCACGATCCCAATCGTTAGCGTGATCAAAAAAGTGTTGGGGGTGGAGACGTTGCTGGTGGGGTTGAGCTTGCCGGACTGCCGGGCACATGGACCGGACGAAACGTTTCCGATCGGTTATCTGGAGCGGGGAGCCAA
>RGYX01000091.1 GCA_010031845.1 Verrucomicrobiota bacterium | reverse complement strand
AAGCCCCGCCCCGCCCCTCATCCATTCTCATCCACCACTCTGCTGCCGACCAAAACCTGAGCCCCTCCTCCAAGAGTCCGGCCTCCTTGGGCAGTTTCTTAGCCATTTTCTGGAGAACTTTTGCCGTGTGGGTTTCCACATATCCCTCCCTCATTTGCCAGGCCTGGGCGGCGAATTCCACATCGATCAACCCTCCCCGTCCTGTCTTGTAGGCACGCGCCTCCTGACCCGGCGGCACCCGCTCCGTCTCGATGCGCTTCCGCATTTCCCTTAGTTCCGTGACAAAGGCAGGGCTTTTGCCCGTCTTTAGCCAAATCTTTTCCACGGCCGGCCAGAATTGGCCTCCCAGGACTTTCGCTCCGGCAATCGTTCTCGCCCGGCACAGGGTCTGAATCTCCCATCCTTGAGCCTCTTTTCCGTAGTATTCCGCATACCTCTTCACAGGCACGGCCAAGGCTCCCTCCGCATAGGGGCGAAGCCGGAAATCCACCTTGAAGAGTGAGCCCGAGGCCCTTTCCTCGGTCAAAAATCGGACTGCCCTTTGCACCGATTCCTCTCCCTCCCCCACCACCAAGAGATCCAGATCCGACCCGAAGCTCAAGCCCCCACCTCCGGCTTTCCCCAGCCCAACCCATGCCCACTTGGGCTTGCCGGCAAATTCCCAAGCCCAACCCAGACAAGCATCCGCTAAAGCCGTTAGCTCCCTCTGCAACCCCTCCACCCCCTGCAGCCCCAACAAGCCGCGAAGAGCAATCCTCAACTCTTCCGCCACGGCATATCCCCTGACTCCATCCAAAGCCTCCTCGGGCTCCTTGGGCAACTTCCAGGCTTGACGGTGATCGGACAAGGTCCGCTCCTCATCCAACCCCGCCCGGGTCACCTCCTCAAACAGCTCGGGCTGGGCCACCAATTTTGGCCCCAGAAAAACACTGCTTTCGAAAAAATTGACCAAAAGCTCCAACGCTTTGGGACTTACACACAGGCTCTCGTAAAGCAAAGACCGGGCCCCGTACCTCCCCACGAAATTAGCGAATCCTGCCAAAGCCCGGTCCGGCCGGACACACTTGGCCAAGTCCTGCCGCAACAGGGGCTGCAACCTCTCGAAATTATCGATCGTCCTCGCCGTCGCGTGCACTTCCCCGCTGGGGGCCAAGCTATCCCATGCGGCCCTCGCCGTTACCGGATCCTGCCAACCGATCTGCTCCGGCCAACCGGGGAGGGTCACGGAGGTGGGCCTCAATCCTCCCAAGATGGCCGCATAAACCCCCCTCACCCGGTCACGCCAAGCCCCCACCCTTTCCTCCAGTTCTCCTGAATCTTTCAACTCCATCGCCCTCGCCAGCTGTGAAAGTTCTTCCCCCGACTCCGGCAGCAAATGGGTCTGGCGAATCTGACGCATCTGCAGAAGATCCTCGAGCTTTCTCCAAAAATCGTATCCTCCAATCAAGGTGGCCGCCTCGGCCTCTTCCAGGATCCCCAGATTTTTCAAGTTCCGGATCGCCCGGCGCAAGTCATGGGTCTGGAGGGTTGGATGCCTAGCCCCGTGCAACAATTGCAGCCCCAGCACCGGAAACTCCACCTCCCTTAGCCCTCCACGACCCCGTTTGATTTCACGCTCCTTATCCTTTTCCGCAATCAACTCTTCCTCCGCCCTGCTCTTTTGTTCGAACAACTCCCCCAAGGCAGAGGGGGTCAACCCCTTGGGATAAATGAAAGGCTGCAGGGATTGCAGTAACTCATAGGCGTTCTCCTGGTCTCCAGCCACTCTCCGTGCCCGGATCCAAGCGCAGCGCTCCCACACCTCCCCATAGGCGGCATAATAATCCTCCAGAGCTTCCTGGGTTAAAACCAGGGGGCCGCGATCTCCCTCGGGCCTCAACCTCAGGTCGATCCGATAAATTAAATCCCCTCCCCGGGCATCCATTTCCCCCACCAACGAACGGGCCAGACGCGTGCTGGCCTCCGCATCGTCCCCGGCGCCACGGAGAAAGATCAGGTCCAGATCAGAAAAGAAGTTGATGTCCCCCGCCCCTAATTTTCCCAAAGCAAAAACCGTAAATCCCGCCACCCCGGTTTGGTCCGCCTCCGGCGCCTTCTCCTGCACTAACCCCATCTGGGCCTCCAAAACAAACTCCGCCAAGGCCGTCAGACGCCGCGAGGATTCCTCCTGGGTGGACAACGTGGCATAGGAAAAGAACCCCAGCCTCACCAACTCGGCCCGCTGCCAATCCCGCAGGGCTGACTGCCTCCGGCTGGGCGAATCGGCTTGGCGACTAACCTCCCTCCATTCGATCCGGTACTTCCCTGTCCATCGGTCCTCCAGCAACTGGGCCGGTTTTTTGACCTGCGCGGAGAGGATTTCGTTTACGGCCACCACCTCGGTACTCCCCGGGGAGAAGGAGAGAAACGAGTTCCAAGCCTCCGAAACACTTTTCCAACGGGGCTGAAGTTTCACCCGCAGCTCCTGTCCGGTTAGACCAATAGGTGCGCTCGCCGCAAAATGGCCCGCTCCCGCGGATCCAAGGGACGCCAGCGACCGTGTCCCAACTCATCCAAAAGCTTTCGAAGCTCTTTTCGGAAATCAGCCTCTGACATATCCGCCACCACCAAGGCAGCGGCGGCCGCCTCCATGCCCATCCGGACGGGTTTGGCGAGGATCGGCGGTTGCGGAATATCCCGTCTCCAAAGACGGGCCAATAGATAACCGGCAATCAACCCCCCGATGTGGGCGCTATGTCCGATGAAAGAAAGTGAGGGCACAAACATGAAAACCACGCTTAAAACAATGAAGAAACCCACAGCTTTTCTGGCCCGGACCGGGAAAGGAAACGGAAAGATGAAAAGGCGCGCCTCCGGATAATACAAGGCAAACGCCGCCACCACCGCCAACACTGCCCCGCTGGCCCCCACAATTTCCTGGGTGTGGGCATGCAAACCGGCCAGAGATAACCCCGATTGCCACCACGCCTGCCCCAAAAAAGCCGCAGCTGCCGACAATCCCCCCAACAGATAAAGCAGCGCAAATCGGCGGGATCCCAGCCGCGCCTCCACCGGTCCCCCAAAAATGGAAAGCGTCATCATGTTAAAAAGAATATGGGTCACCCAAAAACCCACGGGCGGGGCATGGAGCCACATGTAAGTGATCGGTTCCCACCACGCTCCGTCAAGGAGGTTGGCCGGGGAAAGGGCCAACATGCTCCGGATCCACGAATCCTGACCCGGCCGATTCAGGGTCAGCAGGACATCGAGCAGTGCCACCACCACGTTTCCGATGATGATCGACCGGGTGACGGGGGAGGGATGCTTCATGGGTGGGGCCGGGGAGTGTGGCGGCGCTTCTTGGATCCGATCCGGAAAACGTTGCTCCAGGTCTTCTTGAGAGCCTGGGTCTTGCTCATGTACCGCTGCTCCAAGCCAGCAGCCCCCTTTCGGATGGCCGCCAAGGCCCCCTTCACCGTGAAATCGTGCATCTCCAACACCGTGCAGGCCGTTCCGATTGCCTCCACATGATGCGCATCACTCCCAGCCGTCATCGCCAAATCCCTCTTTTGCGCGTAGGCGTAGGCTCTCTGATTGGCTTTTTTGAAGGTGACCGCCGCGTTGAAGACCTCGATCGCCTCCAAGGCCAGCCCATCCAGCACACTCTCGCGAATTCCGGCCCGGAAATTGTCGTAGGGATGGGGAGGAACCGCCAGCCCGCCCGCCTCCTTGATTAAGCCCACTGCCTCGGCCGGCCCGATCCCCTTCAAGTCGGGCAATCTCACCCCCAAAGCCAAGAGATGTCCCGCGGAGGTTGTGATCTCCTGGCCTGGCAGAATCAAAAAACCGTCCACCGGATGACCGTCCTCGCGCATCAGGCCCACCGAAAGAAAGTAATCCACACACGCGCAGGTATTGTGGTCGGTGATGGCGAATCCGTGGAGACCCCGCTCTTTGGCCGCCTGCACCATCTCCTCCGGCTCACTCACCCCGTCCGCCGAAAAGCGGGAGTGGCAATGCAGATCGATCCGGTATTTCACGCCGCGCGAGAGGTTAGAGACCGGAGCCCTTCTCCACCGTTTCGACCTGCACGAAGGTTCGCGAAGCCGAAACATCCGTTCCCGGGGTAAGTTTGGCCACCTTCATCTCCCCGATCACCACGGTATCCTCCGCCTCGATCACGCTGTTGAAGGTGAACCGCTTGATCGCCTGCCCCTGACTGTTGAGGCCGTCTGCCCGAATCATCGCCTTGTACCCCTTACTGATCCAGTAACGCACCTTGGCATAGTTGCTCTCCACCGGTGGAACCACCTCGTAGACCCAGCAGTCCAACATCATCACATTGTCCTCTCCTTTGGGCTGGGGATCGGGCCAACGCAGAAAGTCGATCCCCAGATCCTCAAATGCGAGATCGGTTCCTGCCACCGCCTTGGTCTTTTCCGCTCCCGTCACCACCTGCCATTCCCCATCGGCCTTGCTCCGCTTCTGGATCAAACTTCCCTCGGGCGCGAACCGTACCCGGATCTGCAGGGGTCGGTCCTTGAATTCAAACTGTAGGAGCCGATCCCTCGTGCGGATCAATAGGGGAATCTTTTTGTCCCCGCTGTACGCCAGAGGAAGTTTTGCATCTGCCGGGGCGTGGGGGTGATATCTTCGTCCGATACTGGCTTGGCCCCCACCCCTGCCTTGGCAGAGGTGACATTGCGATTTTGCCCCCATCCGCAGGACAAAAACGAGAGGAGAACTACCACGCAAACGGCTTGGCGATCCATTTTGATTAACTTAGCCTCATAAAGTTGATCTCCCAAGTTTATTCGTTGGATCTCAGAGTGTTCCGCTGGATCAACCGGGGGT
>RGYX01000010.1 GCA_010031845.1 Verrucomicrobiota bacterium | reverse complement strand
CTCCTGCCGGAGTTTCAGCGAACCCAAGTTCGAGGTGTACCCCGTCCGTCCATGCTCCAGCGAGTAAATCGCCGCTTCGCGGACCGCCCAAGGAGCCGAGGAGTCTGGCTCACCGATACCAAGGGAAATGACATCCCCCCGCTTCTGCACGAGTTCGAAGAAATCCCGAATGCCAGAGCGTGGAATCCCCCGGACATGCTCGGCGAGAAAGTCCGCCGGCTTTTTCACGGCGAAACGGAGAGCCGCTCCGCTTTTTCGTCCGCCAGAAACAGCACGCCGGCTTCCTTGTACGTCTTGAGCTGAAAATGGGTCGCCGTCGAAATCACCCCCTGAATGGTGGAAAGTTTTTCCGCCACAAAGCTGGCGACTTGGCGCAAATCTTTCCCTTCCACCACGATCAGGAGGTCATACCCGCCGCTCATCAGCTGGCAGGAAACGACCTCGGGATATCGGGCCACCCGGGCCGCAATCCGGTCGAATCCTCCGTCCCGCTCCGGGGTGATCCGCGCCTCGATCACCGCGCGCACCCCTCCGTTGCCGGTTTTGTCGGGATCCAAAACCGCCTGATATCCGAGAATGACCCGCTCCGCCTCGTATGTGCGGATGGCCGCCTCCACCTCTTTTTCACTCTTCCCGGTAAGCCGGGAAAGTTCGGCGGTCGTGGCACGACCCTTCTCTTTCAATAACTGCAGGAGAGGATCCATGGCAAAGAAGCCAAAAGGCTGTCGGGGATCCGTTTTAGGGAACGAGGAAGATTTTGCCCGTATAAGGGCACTTCACTTCCGTTCCCGGGGCAAAGCCCTTCACATCGACCAAACCAGCGTAAGGAGCGTAAGGGCTACGAACCATGCCCGGCTTGCCGGAAACTTTCTCACCCTTGGGATAGCTGGCTTTGGCTGGCGAGCTCTTCTCCGCATCCCCCGGGGGACTCCAGGGTTTTTTCTCCTGGGAGGTAGCGGCCTCAGGCTTGTCGGATTTTGTGCTGTCCGGGGAAGTGGCAGGAGTATCGCTGGCTGCGGTGGAACTGCTCGTGGTATCCCCGTACGTTGTCTTCACATCAGTGGCATCGTCGGGAATGGTGCATCCCACCAGCCCTAGGGCAGCCCATACGGGAAGAAAGAAGGCCACGGAGGGAATTTTCATGAAATTGAACCCTATCAGAACGGTTCGGAAACGGCAATCCTGCCCTAAACCTTGCGATAATTGACTTTGAGACGCGCCTCGGCCTTCATGCCCGGCTTCAGATCCAGATGTAGGCCAAAGAGGAGACAGTAGCCTTGGCGAATCGGTCCGTCGGGGCCCTTTTCCGCATCCAACAGCGGATAGGCCCAAGTCAAAGGCAAGTGATCCGGCACCACGCGGACTTCCAATCCGTCCGAGGAGAAAACCGTCACGCTACCGCAATCCTCCTTCTGCCAGCTGGCACGACCCGGCCTCTTTTCCTTGCCACATTTCCATCCACTTCGCTCGGACTGGTCGGATCCAACATTTAAATTCAATTCGCTGGCGAAAACAGCCTCTAGAGGCAGGGAGCCGGTGTTGGTGATCTGGTAGGAAACCTCGACCAGGCCCTCCACCGCATCCAAGGCATATGTTTTTTGCAGCAGGCACGGTTGTCGTGTGCCCATGCGATACAACCCCCCGTCCCGCTGCATCTCCAACGTCACCCGGTTCCCCGTCTGCCTCATTCCACGCAGCTGAAAAGGTTGCAGGATAAAATCCCCCAATTCGGGACAATGCCCGGACGCCAGTTGCTCCACGGTGGTCCCTCGGGCGAACAAATGATCCTGGAAGAGATGCCGTTCATACCAATCCACCGGAGTGGCCACCGCCCCATGGGTCTCTTCATCCCGCCGGGTCAAAACATCCGCCAGATTCCTTCCGTATTCCGGCAAGCCCATTTCCAGGCAGGCTCCTCCTTGGTGTGGGGAAACCATGAAAGTCAGGCGGGGATGCCCCACCAAAACCTCGGCCTGACCGTCAGCATTCGCATCCTCTCGCAACAACTCCACTTCGCTCTGTCCACTTCTCAACTCCGCCTCAGCCGCCAACAACTCCCGCCAAATCGCCTCCCGCAAATGGGGAAGATGCAACCCTCCGCGTGTCCCGTGCCATTGTCCCGTTGAACACTGGGCCCGCCACAACCTCTCCTGAACCGAGCGCACGTTGGGCTGGGAACCCTTGCTCCGGAGTCGCCGTCCCAAATGAAGGTTCTTTCGATACATCAGATTCACCTCTCCGTACCGCACGCGGAAAGAGGCCCAGGATCCCCCACGGAAAAAAGGCAGCAGTTTGGCAGCGTCATAGCGTTGCCCAAGCTGCGCCCTTTCCCGGAAAAATTCCCTCCGGGCGTTGCCCGGCAGAGACCACCCCCCCAACTCGGCCGGCGTTCCAGGAGGCAGCGCCACGCGCCCCTTGGGAGTTTGCCGCTCCAACTGGGCCCGCCCAGTCAGGGTATGAATCCACCCATGCGACTCCTCAAAACGGGTGAAAAGCTGGTCCAAATAGCCGGCCACCCCACCGGTCAGTTGCGGCCAAGTCTCCAAGTCGGCCGCCAAGGACAACGTCACATCCTCCGCCCGGTTGGCCACCCGCCGCAAATATCCAAAAAGTTCGTCCATCGGCGCATGCGGCAAAAGTCGGGCCAGATCCGGACAGGTCGGCAAAACACTGATCAGGTTCCCCGCCTGATCAGTCACATAATGGCCGTTCAATTTGGCCGGAACGATGCCTGCTTGCAGAAAATACGACCCCTCCACCACGGCGTACTTCAAACCCGCTCGGCTGAAGGCCCCGCAAAGCGACGGACCCCAAACCCCCTCCGCCAACCATGCCCCGGCCGGCTCCACCCCCAACTTCTCCTTGAGCCAGGAGGCCATTTTGGTCAGCTGCCCGTCACGATCATCCTCGGACCACTCCACCAAAACCGGCTCGAAAAATCCCCCGGACATCATCTCCACCCGGCCGGTAGCGACGAGTTCCTTGATTTTCTGGATCAAATCCGGGTGGCGGATCGCCAGCACCTCCAACAAGGAGCCGCTGATGTGGAGATTCACTGCAACTCCTGGATGCTTTTCCAAAACCCCGATGACCGGTCGATAGACCTCTTGGGTGATCCGATCCACCACCTCGGGCAGATTCCCCACGGGTTGGTGCAGATGCAGGCAGAGGACGAGATTTATATTTTTCATGTTGGATTTCCGTTACACAAACCAGTTCTGCAGTTCCTTGGAAAGGTTTGGGCCGCAAAACTCGATCAACCCCCGCTCCGGATAACGCTCCACCTCGGCTCCTCCGCGGATCACCCGCACCAGAAAACTCACCTCTCCGCCGGACTTTCTCCAGCCCAAGGCGCAAAACGGAACCCGCAACTGCAGTCCCTGCCCCCCCACTGCCTCAGGCTCGCACTCGACCGGCGCGTAGGCCACCCCGTCCATCGCCTTGTGAACCTCTACCTTCCATTGGTCTTGGTGGCGCGTGGCCCGGACCCGTGTGGGCACCGGAAGGTCGAAATCAACCACAACCTCATCCCCCACCACCCCTTTGGCATCGAGACGGAAATAAAAATCGCTCTCCCCAAAACCGTATTGGATCAACCGCACCCTCCGGTCTCCCTGGGCCATCGCTCCCTGATCCCTCCAGGCATCGTACTTCCCCGCCCCCGACCAGTCCAAAAAGCTGGGCTGGGCCGACAAGCGGGGCTCGATGCTTCGCACGGGAGGATGGCCCAACCGCACTTCAGCCCCGCAAATCGGAACGCTTAAAGCCGCTGGAGGAGTCACCCCCAACCGACGGTAGACGTTTTGCAAACGACCGCGGAAAAGTGCGTCGAAAATCATGTCACTGTCCGTTTGAAAGTCGGGGCCGTACCACCAGAACCAGTCGCTGCCTTCCGCTGCGTAGAGGTCCTCCCAAGCCGCCGTACGCACCTCCTCGGACAACTTTCCCTGGCTTTCCGCTTTTTTCAAAAAGTCGCGGGTGCGTCGGATCCACTCCCAACCTTGGTTCTCCTCGGGATCGCCGATCCAGATGTCAAAATTTCCGCCGATCCATGAGCCAGAGTGCAACTTTCCGGCCGCCTTCCCCTCGCTCCGGTCCATGATCTCCGCCAAGGTTCGCGTCTGCAGCGAGGCGGAATTTTCCAGCCGCCCGTAGAACGCATCCAGAAAAGCCTCCCCGCTGTCCGGAAAGGCCTCCCATGCGTTTTCCCCGTCCAAGGCAATGAGCACGGCCCCCTCCTTGGGCATCACCTGCCCGATGTGTTCCAGATGAACCTTCAGGTAATCCGCGGCCACCCCGGGCTCGGTTCGCGCAGCAGTGAATCCGATGTAATCCGATAAAGGACGCTCCCGAAAGAGCGCTTTGACTGTGGCTCCACCCTCCTCCACCCGCCACGACTGGAAAAGTTCCAAATGATCCGTCACCCGCCCCTGCGCCTCCAAACCGCGGAACAAAACGGATTCATCCGTACAGAAATATTCAAAGCCCGCCCGGGCCATCAAGGGGATGACCTCCGGACTGACCGAACCCTCCGAGGGCCAGAGACCCCGCGCTTTTCGGCCAAAAACCCGCGTGTGGGATTCTTGGGCCTTCTGGAGTTGGGCCAAGGCATCCTCGGGGGCTTGCATCCGTTCCGGCAACCTCGCCCATGGCATCGCCCGTTTCGCACTGTCGGTGTCCGCCAACAGCGGAAGAATGGGATGATAAAAGGGTGTGGTGGTCAACTCCACTTGGCCCGTTTCCGCCAGAGCCCGGTATTCCGCAAGAATGCCCCGCAAAACTTCCCGGTGAATTTCCATCACCCGCATTTTTTCCTCCTCCGTGAATCCCCTGTCTTTGGCAATTAGGGCCTGCAGTTCGGGATATCGCTTGCGCACGGCGAATCCGCACCAAGCCAGATTAAACCAAACCTGCAGATCCCTCAGATCGGCCTCTTTGAAACGTTTCACATTCTGGGTCGATTGCGCCGCCCCCGGGCGGCGGCCCCGAAGATCGAGCAATTGGCGGTACCGCGGATGAGGATCAACGCAGGTCGACCAGTTGATTTTGAAGAAATGCTCCAATATCTGTTGCTTCTCCTCGGCCGTGAGCTTGGCGGCCTCTTTCCCGGCCAACAGACCCCACCGGTCCCTCACCTTTCCTCCAGCCAAGTCCTCGATTTGCCGGACCAGCACCGGAGTCAGATTGAAATTGATTTTGACCTTGGGATGACGTCGAGCCATCTCCGCCATGTCGGAATATCCCCGCACAGCGTGCAGCCGTACCCATGGCATCAGCACCTCCCCGCTTTCCGCCTCGACGTAGGACGGTTGGTGGAGATGCCAAAGAAGGGCCACGTCAGCCATTCGTCATCGCCTCCCGTAGCACGTTGGCGGCTTCCTCCGGCAGTGTCGGATTGATGTAAAACCCAGTCCCGAACTCGAACCCGGCGATTCCGGTCAGTCTGGGAAGAATTTCTATGTGCCAACGAAAATCAAAATCGATCGTGGACCAAGCATCCGGACGCCGGCTGCGGCGAAAGGGAGCCGTATGCAGAATGAGGTTGTAGTCCGGTTGATCCAAGGCCGTGGTATAGGCCGACAGAACCCGCTGGACCGCCTCGGCCGCCAAGACCAAGTCCCCATCGCTGGTGGCATGAAAATCCGGGGACTGCTTTTTGGGCATGATGCAGATCTCAAAAGGAAACCGGCTGGCAAAGGGGCAGAATGCGACAAACCCGTCGTTCTCGAACACGATGCGGTCCCCTGTCTTTTTCTCCGCCTTGAGGATGTCCTCAAAAAGATTCCGGTCTTTCTCCAGATAATAAGCCCGCGCCGCCGTCAGCTTCTCCTTCACCACGATCGGGGTCACCGGCATGGCGATTAGTTGCGTGTGCGGATGGGGCATGGTGGCTCCGGCCCGCGCCCCGTGATTCTTGAAAACCAGAATGTAGTGCAGACGGACATCCCGGGAGAGGTCGATAATTCGGCTGCGGCAGGCTTCCAGGACCCGGGCCACCCCGCTGAGCGATTGTTTTTCCAAAACCAGCTTCGGGTGGGGGGTCTCAATCACCACTTCGTGCGCCCCAACTCCGTTCATCCGGTCATAAAATCCGACGGCCTCCCGCTCCAACTGCCCCTCCACCCGCAGGGCGGGAAAGCGGTTGGGAACCACCCGCACCTGCCATCCCGGGGTGTTGGGCGCACCCCCGCCCGGACGGATCGCATAAACTTCGCCTGGAGTGTAGGCTTCATGCCCCTCCAAAAAGGGATCCTCCTCCGGACGAGTGGGAGGCAGCTCTTCGCAACGGTATCGCTCCGGGCGGATCTGCCGCTCCGGACTGAACACAATCCATCTTCCCACCACGGGGTCTTTTCTTAGCTCCGGCATAGTTCCCTTGTTTCCTCTCTCTGCTTCAGGCCAACACCGAGCGGTAGACGTTTTCGTAGGCCGGCACCGCCGAACCCCATCCCCACTCTTTTTTCATCCCGTTTTGACGGGCCACCTTCATTATTGCGGGTTCATCCCATAACGCCAAGGCGCGATCCACGGCCCCCCGGAGGGCCGACTCCGTGTGCGGATGGAAAAGAAAGCCGGTTCCCTTCCTGGTCTCGCCCTCCCATTCGTCCACCGTGTCATGCAAACCGCCGGTATCCCCCACCACCGGAATGGCCCCGTACCGCATGGCATACATCTGGGTTAACCCACAGGGCTCACTGGCCGAAGGCATCAGAAAAAAATCCGATCCCGCGAAAATTCTGCGCGCCAGTCCCTCGTTGTGCTCGCGTCGAACCACCACTTTCCTTGGATGGTTTTGGGCCAACCGGACCGCCATCTCCTCAAGGCCCTTGTCGCCCGCCCCCAAAATCACCAGCCGCCCGCCCTTTTGGATCAGATGCGCGGCGTTCGCCAAGGCCAGATCGACGCCTTTCTCGGCCGCCATCCGTGTCACCATGCCAAAAATCGGTCGCCCGTTCGCCGGCTCTAGCCCCACCTCGATTTCCAGCGCCGCCCGACACTCCTCCCGACCCCGTAAGGCCCCGGTACGGTAAGGGCTCTTGATCGCATGATCTATGGCCGGATTCCAACTCTCCTCATCAATGCCATTCAGAATGCCAGTCAGCTTGGCGGCATTTGCCCGGAGCACCTCATGAAGCCCGAACCCCTGGGCCTCTGCTTGGATTTCTCTCGCGTAGGTGGGGCTGACCGTGGTCACCGCATCGGACAGGAGAATGGCCCCCTTCATCAAATTCAACCTCCCATAAAATTCAAATCCCTCGGGGGAATACATGCCGGAAGGGAGACCCAACGAGGGAAAATCCTCCGAGGGAAACTCCCCTTGATACTTCAGGTTGTGGATGGTGAAGACCGTCTTCATGGGGAGCCCCAGAGCCGCACAGTGCCCGGGAACCAACGCCGCATGCCAGTCGTTGGCATGGAGGATATCGGGGGTTGGGTCGAGATAACGCGCCAGTTCCACCGAGGCCCTCGCCAAAAAATTAAAGCGTTCCAGACTATCGGGATAATCCCCCGTCCCGTCTCCATAGAGATGTTCCCGGTCAAAAAATTCGTCCCGCTCGACCGCCCACAAGGCCACCTCGCCACGACGTCCTTGCCAAACCCGGGTCGGCCAACTCTTCCCGGTCGCCGGAATCTCCATCGTCAATGAGGTCGGCCGGAACTCGCCGGACTTCCGCAGGCCGCGATGCAGGGGCACCACCACGCTGATCCCATGCCCCGCCCGGGCAAGGGCTTGGGGCAGCGCCGCCATCACATCGGCCAAACCGCCGACTTTGGCATGGGGAGCCAATTCGGTTGCGACGAATAGGATGTTCATGAGAAGTGAGGTACACTATGCCCTTAAACCCATGCCCGCCGCCAGCCGCTTGCCCGACCGCATTCTCGACCTACTCCAGGGAAAGAAAGCCACCCCCCTCGATGCCGCTTCTCTGGCTCGGCGGCTTCGCGTTCCCCCCGGTGCCGTGGTTCGCACCCTCACCCTTTTGGAGAAAGAGGGGCGGGTGGCCCGGGTCCGCCAAAACCACTGGATCTCGGCCCAAAGCGCCGATCTGGTCACGGGCACCATTCAATTCCACACCAAAGGCTTTGCCTTCGTCCTTCCTCAGGATGGATCACCTGATCTTCATATTCCGGCCGAGGACACCGCCAACGCCCTGCACGGTGATCTGGTCGTGGCGCGGTTGGATCGTCGACCCCAAACCCCGGGCCCAAGAGGACGCCGGCCGGATGGAACAGAGCGGCGTTGTGGCCGCGTCCTTCGGATTCTGGAACGCCGGGCCGCCAATATCGTTGGCACCCTCCAAAAAACCGCCCGCTTTCATATCATCATCCCCGACGACCCCCGTTTTCTGCACAATCTCTACGTTCCCGCCCCGGGGACGGAGGGATCCCCCGCCGCCCAACCGGGCGACAAGGTCGTGGCCCGGCTGATCGAGTGGAAGAACCGCCACTCCAACCCCGAGGGAATCATTGTCGAACGCCTCGGGGCCCACACCGATCCCGGCGTGGACATCCTCTCCATCATCCGAAAGTTTGATCTTCCCGCCAGCTTCCCTCCCGAGGCTATCGCCGAAGCCTCCTCCTTTCCCAAAGTGGAATTGCCGGACAACCCCCCGGGGAGGGAGGATCTCCGCGGGGAATTCATCATCACCATTGATCCCGACACGGCCCGGGATTTTGACGATGCCATTTCCCTCCGTGAACTTCCCAATGGGCACGCTGAAATTGGCATCCACATCGCCGATGTCTCCCACTATGTCAAAGTCGGCTCCACTCTTGACCACGAAGCCCGCAAACGCGCCAACAGCGTCTACCTCGTGAACGGGGTCATCCCCATGCTCCCCCCGCGCCTTTCGGACGACCTTTGCTCGCTTCGCCCTCAGGAACAGCGGTTAACCTACTCGGCCTTCGTTCGGGTGGGACCGGACGGAAAAACCGGAACCGCCCGCTTTTCCCGTTCCGTCATTTTTTCCCGACACCGCCTCACCTATGCCGAAGCGATGGAACGGCTAAAACGCCCGGCTCGGGATGACCTCGACCGTTTCCTCCAACGCGCCTGGTTTTTTGCCTCTGCCCTCCGGCGTCGCCGCTTCGCTTCCGGCGCTCTCGACCTTGATTTCCCCGAGCTACGCGTCCTGCTCGACGCCCAGGGTCGGCCCGACCGGATTGAAAAAGAATCCTCGGACGAGTCCCACCAACTGATCGAGGAGTTCATGCTTCTGGCCAATGAGTCGGTGGCCCGCCATCTCAACCACGAAAACCGGTCGGCCGTCTACCGGATCCACGAAACTCCCGACGAGTCCCGCCTGCAGGAATACCGCGAACTGCTCATCGCCCATGGCATCAAGGCCGGAGATCTCACCCAACGGGGGGAAATTCAGAAGATTCTAAAACTCTTGCCGGGACGACCCGACGGCTACGCCCTGAAAATCGGTCTGCTTCGATCCCTCAAACGTGCCGTCTACTCCCCAAAAAGTCTGGGCCACTTCGGCCTGGCCAAATCCCACTACACCCATTTCACCTCGCCCATCCGCCGTTACGCCGACCTCCTTGTCCATCGGGCCCTCGCTCATCCCAAGGGCGGAGCCAAGACCACCGCCGCCTCTATGGACCAGCTTGCCCAACACCTCTCCCGCACGGAACGAATCGCTGCGGAAGCCGAACAGGAATCCAAGAAACTGAAACTGCTTGAATACTTGGAGATGCAGGCCGGTCCTCACGCCACCCAAACCTTCCCCGCCGTTGTCACCGAGGTCACGAACTTCGGTATGTTTGTCGAACTCCCTGACTTCCTTCTCTCCGGCCTGATCCACGTCTCCTCGATCAAGGATGACTTCTTTTCCTTCAACCCAGCGCAACGCTCCCTTCGTGGACGCCGTTCCGGTAAAACCTTCCGCGCCGGCAGTCAGCTGCGCGTCGCCGTCTTAAAAATCGATCTTCCCAAACGCCAGGTGGACTTTCGACCCGCCTAGAACTTTCCGTAGCGACGAGACGCCACGCTGGTCTTACCTGCCAGGGATGCGACAAACTCTGTAGGGCCGCGCTTCGCCGCGGCCACCACCCGCAGGCCCTCCGTACAGGTCAGCTGAATCCGCTTTGATGGACATGGTTCTTGATTAGACTATTTTTTTAGACTAACTTAGTCATGTGAAGGTCAAGACCGGCCAGTTAAAAGCCAAACTCAGCTCATATCTGCATCGCGTCCAGGAGGAGGGGGCCTCCTACGTGGTGTGTGACCGCGATCGGCCCGTGGCCCTGCTCTGCCCGTTGGATCAGGTGCCCGGGAACGATTGGTCACGCCGCAGAATGACCCTGTTGGCTCAGGCCCGGGAAGCCGGTTTGCATCTTTCCATTCCCTCACGCTCGCCCGCCAAACCCCGGCTTGCCCCGCAAAAATCCCCCCTTGCCTCCAAGGTTCCCACGGTCGCCTCCATGCGGGGAGACCGGAGCTGGTAGCTCTCGATGGATCTCTTCTGGGACACCAGTGCGGTCGTTCCACTGGTTTTTAACGAACTACACACGGCCTCAGCGTTACAGGCCTACCAGAAGGGTGCGGGTTTTTTTGCCTGGGACTGGCTGGCTGTGGAGGCCGAAGCTGCTCTGTCCCGGCGCAAGGCCCTAAACTCCCAATGGGAGAAATGGTCAGAGATTTCCCGACTCTTTCAATGGGTGCACCTTCCCTCCCGCGAGTGGCCCGAAATCCGAAAACTAAACCGTCACTGGATGTTGCGCGCGGCCGACGCCGCCCACCTCTACGCGTTTCGCCGCGCCTGCTCTATCCTGCCCGATCTCCGGCTCGTCACTTTTGATGATGAGCAGCTTTCCCTCGCCTCAAAAAAAGGCTTCCGCCTGATCTGATTATTTTGCTACGACTTCGGTGCGCTATCTCTCTTCATCTTAATCTTCATCCTAATCGAAACGCGCCACACTCACCGTCAGCTTGACTCTCAAGGCTACGAAAACTCCACCTGCACCACGGTGCTGTCCTCGACCCCGTGCAGAAGAACCGACCCATGATCCGCGGTGATAAACCGGGCCGAGCCCTTGGCCCATTCTTCCCCGCTTCCCTCCTCCCTCACTTTTCCATCCGCCACAAACAGGTAACGAAATGATCCTGCGTCCGGCACAACTTCCCGAACCTCTCCCGGCGCCACCCACCAGCGCGTAATTCGAAAGTGGTCGCAGACCAGCAAACGCTCCCCCCTCGGCTGAATCAAAGCCGGTTCGTGATCCTCCCATTGAATGGATTCCAGCGCTTCCTTCACATGCAACGCTCGTGGTTTTCCGGTGTCATCCCGGCGGTCCCAGTCATGCACACGGTAGGTCGTGTCGGAATTTTGCTGAATTTCCAAAATCACGTTCCCGGCACCGATCGCGTGCACCCGACCTGAAGGAAGAAACATGGCCTGCCCCGCCTCCGTCGGTAATCGGTGAAAACACTCCGCGACCCTCCCCTTCGCCAAGGCCAATTCGAACTCTTTGCGCCCCACCCCCTTTTTCAGGCCGGCATAAATCTCGGCCCCTTTCTGCGTCTCCAGGAAAAACCACATCTCGGTTTTCGGTTCGCCCCCCAACTCTCTGGCCTTGGCCGCCGGCGGATGAACCTGCAGCGACAGCTTTTCCTGCGCATCCAGAAGTTTGACCAAAATCGGAAAGCGGGAGGTATCCGGAACTTTAAGACCGAAAAGTTTTTTTCTGTCCGCAGAAGACCACAAAGCGTGGAGAGACTCTCCTCCGCCACGCACCACGGACTGCGCCTCCGCCCGATCCACCAACTCCCAAGTCTCCCCGATCTTTTTCCCTTCAGGCAAAACCCGCCCGAATCTTTCCTGTAGATTTCTGCCACCCCAGATCCTTTCCTGAGCCAGCGGCTCAAATTCCCATATCGCCATGAAAGAATCCTATCTTTGAATCCACGGGTTGAAAGTTCTGTTCCTTCAT
>RGYX01000090.1 GCA_010031845.1 Verrucomicrobiota bacterium | reverse complement strand
AGCCGCAATATAGAAGCCCGGGAACCCATCAAGAAAACCCAGGCGGAAAAAGTAGGCGCGGATAAACCTCCATAAGGCGCGAAAGGAAGCCTCCCCAGGAGACCACCTTGTTCCCTTTTTTAGGCGGGCCTCCAGATAAAGATCGGAAAAGTAATTGATCTTGGAGACGTAGCTGGAGATCGAAGGATTGGAATAGTGCAGAAGGTTCCCATGCAAAGTTGCGACCCTTCCCTCCACCTCAAGCCGGTCGTGCGGGTCCACCCCGCCCCACTTCGCCTTGCCGACTTTCCATAGCCTCGTTTGCCAGTCGGGATACCAATCCCCATGTCGGATCCATCGATTTTTTCGGCAATCTTGTCCGTTCCATCCCTGACCTCGTCGTTGACCACGACGATCTGCTCGGCGGTCCATCCCCTCACACTTTCCAGCGCCCGTCCGATGCGGTCGGCATCCGCCCCGGAAATCATGCAAACGGAGATGGGGAGCGGTGAATGCACGAATTCAGGCTATCCGGTTTTGGACGAAGATGAAGGCAAAGTGTCAGAGTTTATCGGCTCGCAAATGCCTACCTTCCCATTTATCGTTCTTGGTTCGGGGACAGGTGCCGGAGCGGTCTATCGGGCACGCCTGGAAAGCGTGTGTTGGTGAAAGCCAACCGAGGGTTCGAATCCCTCCCTGTCCGAGCGCTAGTGAGGACAGGGTGTCTCACATCCCAGAGGGGATGAACGGATGGCGCGGGGGTGGGTCCTAGGGGGCGCAATCCCGACCGAATTCGAGCTTCATTACCTCGATGCCTGTCCGCAGCTCCTGCAAGAACAGGGTGTCCCAGATGCCAGAGGCGAAATTCGGATGGAGTGAGGACGGGCTTTAAATAAGCCCCCATCACTTATCCGTTCCAAACAAACTCCACCGACTTATCGATCCGTGGATCCAGGCTATGGTGCACCGGGCATCCCAACGCCCCCGCCTCCAACAACTTCCTTTGCGGGTGATTTCCGGGGAGCGGCACGGTGATTTTCGATTTTAGTGCGACAATGCGCCGCGGCGTATCGGCGCTCATCTCTTTGGTCGTGACCACCTCCATGCCCTCGAGATTCACGGAATGCCGTTTGGCCACGATTCCCATGATCGTGGCCATGCAGGCAGCCAAGGCGGTCGCCACCAAGTCCGTGGGGGAAAAGCTTTCCCCTTTGCCCTCGTTATCGACCGGTGCGTCTGTCTCCAGTTTGCGCCCCGAGGGCCCATGCACCGCCGTGCAGTGCAGTTGCCCCTCGTATCGGACGTTGATTTTGACCAAAGGAAATCCTGCTCAGCCCTGCCCGCCGCCGGGAGAACGAGCCCATGCCCCGGCTCCCCCGAGGAGGAACATGATCCCTGATCCCGCGACCGCCCCAAGCAACACCTTGAGCAACTCCAGGGTCATGGCCCGCCGCTGCCCCTGCAAAGCGCGCGCCGTTCCCTCTCTCAACTGGGCTTTTTGAACTTCCGTCTGCTGGGCGAGTTTGCCGAGGAACTCCCCCGCCTGCAGGGTGGTCCGGTTCTGCTGGTTAAAGTTGGCCACCACGCTGGAAAGCTCCGCCGCATTGAGGGTTTTGACCCGGTCCACGGTGGTTTCAAGTTGTCTTAATTGGGCTTGGCTCTGTGCGGCAATTTGTTGCTCCGCCACGACGATCAACCGGTTGCCCGTAATCAACGCCGCGGCAATTACGGCCAAAAAGCCGGCCGCATAAAGATAGGGAACAAAGGAAAGCAGCCGCATGACGGTTCTTTCGATCGGCAGGGAGATGGGTCGCGGAAACGCCAGCAAAACCCCCAGGGCCAGCAACGGAACGGGGGTCCGATCCACCAAGCCCGAGCTAAACCGGAAGGCCTGAAGCGCCCCGCCGAAGGGGTTGGCAAGCAGTTGGAAGAGGAGATCAATTCCCGCAAAGGCGAGCAGGCCATAACCAACGACCCGGATGATCTGAGGAGTGGGATTGGAGGTGGATTTCATGGATGCAACAATGGAATCCGCTGAAGGCAAGTCGAGCGACTAACCCTTTGATCTGCTGATAGATGGTGAATAGTTCCATGACGGGATAGGCCTGGGTTATACCGGCGGAATCCGGTCCAAACATCCCCCCATCCGCCAGCCCTATTTTAAAAAAACAGCGCATCCTTTTGCCCAGGTGGTAGTTTAATCCCTTGGTATGCTATCCACCCTGCCTTCCTCGGGCACTCCAGACGAGATCGATCAGCTGGCGGGAATGAAGCCGGCAGACGCGGCGGATCACCTGTTGGGTCCGGTAAAATTGGGAGAGACCGCCCCTCCCTCCAACGTCCTCAAGCCCGGTCTGACCGAACAGCAGCGTTTCCTCAGAAAAAAGCTTCGCCTTCTCCCGCCCCAAGAGGGCGCAGCAAAAGGCCGGGAGCTCATCCGTGCCGTAAAGGCCGAGCAGGACCGTCGCCTGACCGAGATCCGTGGCTGGTGGCTAGACCGGATGGCCCAACCTGCGCTGGCCGCACGCGAAAAGCTGGTTCTCTTCCTGCACGGCCACTTTGCCACCAGCGCGGAGAAAGTTCGGAACCCGGTCATGCTTTTCCAACAAAACCAGCTTTTCCGCGAAAAGGCCTATGGTCGCTGGCACGAACTGGTTTTGGGAGTCGCCAAGGATCCGGCCATGCTTCTTTATCTTGATGGAGCCAAGAATCGTGCCGGCGCTCCCAACGAAAATTTTGCCCGGGAACTTTTTGAACTCTTTACCCTGGGGGTGGGCAATTATACCGAGCAGGACATTCAGGAGAGCGCCCGGGCTTTTGCGGGCTGGACGGTGGGCTGGCCCCGCAAGCCGGGAGAACCGGAGGATCAGGAAAATACCTCACCCGTCTTCATGGATCGCAAGAACTGGCATGACACCAAGTCCAAAAAGATCTTCGGCCAGAGGGGTAACTTTGATGGGGAGGACGTGGTGCGCATCGCCCTCTCGCAAAAGGCCGCCCCGATCTGGATCACCCGAAAACTTTGGCGCTTTTATGCCGGCTGGTTCCCCGAGGAAAATCTCCAGGCGGAATTGGCCGACGAGTGGACCCGATTGGACGGCGAGATGCGTCCCTATCTTCGGGCCATGTGGACCCACCCTGCTTTTTACGACCCCCAGCATGCCGAAGACCGGGTCAAATCCCCCACGGAATGGCTCGTGGGTTTATGCCGACAACTGGCCTGTCCTCTCCCCGCCCCAGCCTTGGCCTCCACTATGCTCGCAGAACTGGGTCAAAAGCTCCTGGAACCGCCCAATGTGAAAGGCTGGGACGGAGGCATCACCTGGATCAACACCTCCACCCTCGCCAGACGATATGAATACACCTCATGGATCGTGGCCGGAACCCGGGGAATGCAGCGCTTGGCCGGAATGGATCTGGGCCGCCTCGCCATTGAAAGCGGCCTGCGGGACATTCCTGCCCCCATGATCATGGATCCATCCTCCAGCGCACCCGCCGACCCCACGGAGGTTTCCCAGAAAGATTTGAAACTTCAGGCCGCCACCAAGGCCCGCAACCTCCTGGCTCTTTCCCCCGCTCCGGTGGGCAAACTGGTGGAATCCGACGATCGTCGTGATCCGGAAAAGTTAATTTCCACCCTATCCGATCGGTTTCTCTTTGGCTACCCGATGCCCGACGGGGCCCGAAAAAGACTGCTGGAAAGCACCTCCACCCGTCTTCCCTTGACGGATGCCGACATCCGCAAGCTCATTCTCGTTCTTTTGCAAAGCCCGGCATACCAAGTCACCTGAAAGGATTCCCATGAAATCATCCCCCGAACTCAAGACACGTCGTGAATTCCTGCGAACCGGGCTTTTGGGTGGCTCGCTTTGCTGGACCCTACCCACTTTTCTCAGCCGAACCATGCAGTCGCTACATGCCGAGGCGGACGGAGCTTTGGTCCAGGGGGTCACGGGCATAGACGGAAACATCCTGGTGGTTCTGCAGTTGGCGGGGGGGAACGACGGACTGAACACGGTGATTCCTGTTGGGAATGACGAATACATGAAAGCCCGTCCCAAGATCGCCATTCGGGATAAGGACGCCCTTCCGCTGGACGCCAAAACGGGCCTGCACCCTGCCCTTTCCGGTCTCTCCGCGGCATATCAGGACGGGCACCTGGCCGTGGTTCAAGCGGTCGGTTATCCCAATCCGAACCGCTCCCATTTTCGTTCCACTGAAATCTGGGCCACGGCAACGGATGAAAACCAGTCGTCCACCTCCGGATGGATCGGCCGGTATTTTGACAATGCCTGCCAGGGTTGTGACGCATCCGTTGGTATTGCCCTGGCCGGCCAAACGCCCCAGGCCTTTGCCGCTGCCGTGCCCAAAGGGGTGCTCTTTCAAGGAGCCGGGGGAGGTGGAAAAAAGAAGGGACGCGAGGCAGGCCCGTCCTTGGAGGCTGACGGCTCCATGATGACAGGAGATGAGGAAGGAGAGGGCCCTGCAGGCGGGTCGATCGGTGATATCGGCGGCCCGAGCAACAAAGGGAAAATGTCGTCGCTCGATTTTTTGGAGCGAACAGAGATGGACGCCAAAGTCAGTCAGCAGGAAATTGCCAAAGCCTCCGCACGCGCCAAAAACGCTGTCCCCTACCCCGGCAGCCGGCTGGGGCAGAATTTTGCCGCAGTCGCCCGGTTGATCGCCGGCGGGATGCCCACGCGGATTTATTATGTTTCACAAGGCGGCTACGACACCCATGTGGATCAGACGGGTGCGCATGAACGCCTGCTCCGTGAAATGGGTGACGCGGTGGCCGCCTTTCTTGCCGACCTTAAGGCGCAGGGGAATCTGGGGCGGGTCAGCCTGATGACCTTCAGCGAATTCGGTCGTCGCCTAAAGGAAAACGCCAGTGGCGGAACCGATCACGG
>RGYX01000089.1 GCA_010031845.1 Verrucomicrobiota bacterium | reverse complement strand
CGATGGAGACGGGATCGGGTCGGGAAATTCCCGGAGAGAAGGTTCTGCTTTTTCGGGATGCAGCTGCTTTTCAAAAATTTTTGGGTTCCGCGCCGGCAGGGGTGGTGTTGGGGCGAATCGATGGTCTGCGGGCTGTGCGGGTGCGTGACGGGAACTGGTTGAATTCCCTGGCGGCCAGCGGAGAAATAACCAAGGGGAATAACTATTACGTGCAGGTGCCCCAGGTTCCGTTGGAGGCCAGAACCATGGGGGATGCGGTCTACCGGGTCGTGGGGACCAAGGCTTTGGATCTGATGGGAGCCGAAGATGTTTCTCCGGGGTGGGGCAAAAACATCCAAGTGGCCTTGCTCGACACCAACGTGAGCGAGGCGGAGACGCTCTTGGGAACGGAGGCCGGCCATGGGACCTCGATGATGTCATTGATTACCGGGGCTTCCGGATCCGTCCAAGGTGCAGCCCCGGCAGCGAAGGTGAAAAACCTTCCCGTTCTGGACGGCGAAGGGAGGGGGGACTGTTTCACTCTCGCCCAGGCGATCGTGCAGGCGGTGGATGGAGGGGCTCAGGTCATCAACATGAGCTTGGGATCAGATGGGGACAGTCCGGTGGTTCGGGCGGCGGTGGCCTACGCCCTATCCAAGAATGCGGCGTTGGTGGCGGCAGCCGGAAACGATGCGGTGAACCGGGTCAGCTATCCGGCCGCCTATGAAGGGGTCTTGGCGGTGGCGGCCGTGGATGGGGACCGGCAACAGCTCTACTTCTCGAATCGCGGAGCTTCGGTGGGTGTGGCGGCCCCGGGCTTTGCCGTGGTAGCCGATTGGCCGGGCGGGAAAAAAGTCGAGGTCAGTGGAACATCGGCCTCGACCGCATTGGTGAGCGGGTTAGTTGCGGCCCTGCTTTCCAAGGAGCCTGCGTTAACCGGCGCCCGAGCAGTCGAGCTTTTGCGCCAATATGCGGACGACACCGGAGCGGCAGGAAAAGATGACGAGACTGGCTATGGGGTGGTGAATCTGGGGCGGGTCCTTCAGCGCAACCAGAGGGGGATCGTGGATCTGGCGGTGGCGGGGGTCAAACTGGATCCTGCGGGCAAACTGACGGTGGCTGTCCAGAACCGGGGAACGGAAACGGTGAACTCCCCCGTTTTGGAGATCGGCGTGGGTGGAGGTTCCCGTAAATTTTATCTGGGCTCGCTCGCCCCCGGGCAATCGATCGCGGAATCCGTCCAATTTGATCCTGTGCGGGCCAGACAGCAAGGGGGGATCGCGGCTTTTGCCTCCATTCAAGCTCCGCGGGGAACCGACCAAAAATCCGCCAACGATCTCTGGTCCGGGTATTTTAAGATGTCCAAGTAACAGGTAATTGGGGCCCAAAGATTTGCCAACCTGGGCCCAGGCGCGCTAGTTTCCTCTCATGGAGACAGAGGACATTTCGTACATCATTCGCTGCATCGGGGCGATCGCCGGACTTTTGGGGGTGGCCGGGGCTGTTTTTACCTATTGCCTGCTTTTGGAGCTTCCGATTTTTACGAATCTTTTGATTCGCCTCGGGCTCCATTAATCATCCGGTCGGTCTGCCGGATTTCTCCTCCAACTCCTCCCGAAGTTTGCGGCTCAGTCTGGGCCGGACAAAACCGTAGAGCAGGTAGGCAGTGAAGAGAAAGGCGAGTGAGTAGCGATAGGTCATTCCCACCAAGCCCAAGATGGCGACGATGAGAAGGACACGAGGAACGGGTTTTTGGGTGCGCCAATCGATCGTTTTGAAGCTGGGATAGCTGACCCTGCTAAACATCATGAAGCTCAGGAAAAGCAGAAGACCGGCTAAAAGGTATTTCCAATCCCCGATGACCCGGTCCGATTCGTAGTATTGCAAAAGGAGAAGGGTGACGGAGGCCACCAAGCCGGCGGCGGCGGGAATGGGGAAGCCGGTGAAGTCCTTGGAGCGGTTGGCCGGAGCCGGTTGGAGGGCCAAAGCATTGAATCGGGCCAGGCGCATGGCGCCGCAGGCCAGATAAATGAAGGCGATCATCCAGCCTAGCCGGGCGGGAAGTTCGGCCAGCACGATCTTAAAAACCAAAAGGGCAGGGGCGATGCCGAAGGAAATGACATCCGCCAAGGAGTCGAATTCGCGGCCGAAGGCGCTCTCGTGGCCGCCCAACCGGGCGACCCGGCCGTCGAGGATGTCAAAGATGAAAGCGCCGAGGATCCAGAGAAGACTGGTCTCGTAGTGTTGGGTCCAGGCCGCATCGTCGGACGCCTGCAGAAGGCTGCCTTGGATGATCTGCAACACCGCCATAAAACCGCAGAAGAGATTTCCCGCCGTCATGAGACTGGGCAGAAGATAGGCGGCTCCCTTGGGGGCCCTGAGCAGGGGTTTGTTTTTTAGGCGGGCCATATGGCGATTACCGTTTCGCCTCCCACCACCCTTTGGCCGGCTTGGACCTTGGGGGTGCAGGAGGCTGGAAAATAAAGGTCGGTGCGCGAACCGAAGCGGATCATGCCAAAACGCTCTCCGGTTTGGACGGAGTCGCCGGCTTTCTTCCAGCCCACGATCCGGCGGGCAATCAGGCCGGCAATCTGACGAACCAAGACGGTTCCACGGGAGGTTTTGAGCCACCAAGTTTGATTTTCATTGCGGAGGTCGACCTCCAGATGACGGGCATCAAGAAACTCTCCGGCGGAGTAGTGGGTTTTTTCAATGGTACCGGCATAGGGGCTGCGGTTCACGTGGACATCCAGTACGGAGAGGAAGATGCCCACGCGTCGGAACTTTCCCTGACCAAAGCAGGGGTCCTCCGCCTCATCGACACAGATGACTTTGCCGTCCGCCGGGCTGACCAAAGCCAAGGGGTCGGACGGGGGGGTGCGCTCGGGATCGCGGAAGAAGAGCAACAGTCCGACGAGAAGCAGGAAGGAAAAAGCTGCGGGAACCCACCAAGCCAGCCAAAGGGAGGCTCCCAAAAGGGCGGCCGCACCAATCAGGAAGGGTCTTGCTTCACGTAATGCCATCGTCGATTTTTAGATGGAAAGCCTCCCTCTTGAAAGCCGTTTACGAAGAACCTGTCGGATGTCCGACCGATCCACGATCGGCCTCCCCTGTCACTTATTCCCGCTCGATCACCCTGGTTTTGACCCACGATTGCCCATGGCACTGCGGCTACTGCGGATTTCGCTCGGATCGGGAGGGCCTCATCTCCGAGGCGGAGATCGATCGGGTGATATCGGCCGCGGTCCAAGGAGGGGCGCGTGAGGTGTTGATGATTTCGGGGGAACGCCCGGGGAGTATGCCTCACATCGCGCAGGAACTGACCCGCCGGGGGTACCAGGATTTCTGGGGCATGGCGGAAAGAGTGGCGGAACGATGTCGCCGGGCCGGGTTGTTTGCCCACGGAAATTTTGGCCGAATGACGGAAGGGGAGTTGCGGCGATTGCGCCCGGCTTTTGTCTCCATGGGGATGATGTTGGAGAGCGTGTTGGATGAACCGGAGATGGCTCCGGAAAAAAAAGCGATGGGAAGAATTTCAGGAATCGAGGCGGCGGGCAGGGCCAAGGTTCCCTTCACCAGTGGGATTTTGGTGGGGTGGGGAGAGAGCCAGTCTTCCCGTCTTCGCTCGTTGAGGGTTTTGGCAGAGCTGCACGCCACCTACGGCCACCTGCAGGAGATTTTGATTCAGCGTTACGTGCCCAATGGGGGATCCCGCTGGCCCGCAAGTCCCGGCCCCACCCTAGAAGAATATCGGGAAATGGTTTTGGCCTGGAGGGAGTGGGCGCCGGGCGTGGCGATTCAAATTCCTCCAAACCTCGAGCCGAGATGGGAGTCTCTCCTGCCCTGGCTGGATGATTTGGGTGGAATTTCTTGGGCGCGGGACGAAGTGAACCCGGCCCGGCCCTGGGCTAATTTGGAACACTATGAAAAAGCCTGCGCGCGTGCGGGAAGAAAATTGATCGAGCGGTTACCCGTTTATGCCCGCCACCAATCGGCGGAGTGGCTGGATCCAAACTGGGTCAGAGTCGTTCGGGAATTTTATGAAAAGGCGGCAGCATGAAGGATCCGTGGAAGATGGACCTGGCCGAGTTGACGGCCGAGGCCGAGACCAGAAACCGAAGGCAAAACGGAGAAGTCGTGACCTACGTGGTCAACCGAAATGCCAATTTTACAAGAGTCTGCAATGTTGGATGTTCATTTTGCGGGTTCGGGCGGAGACCGGGAACCGCAGGGGCCACTTCGGACCGGATTGATGAGGTGGTGGCCCGTGTGGGGCAAACCCCATGGGTGACCGAGGTTTGTTTGCAGGGCGGAATTGATCCGGAGCTCAAGCCGGAATACTACCTTGATCTGGTCCGGGCCCTGCGGGAGGCGTTTCCGGGGATGCATCTGCACGCTTTTTCCCCGATGGAGATTGATTCTCTTTGCGAGAAGGCCGGCTGCGCGCCCGAGGCGATGGTGGCGAAGTTGCGGGCCGCCGGGGTGGGATCGATTCCCGGTACGGCGGCGGAGATTCTGGTGGATGAAGTTCGCAGAAAAATCTCCCGCAATAAACTCCCGGTCGAGCGTTGGGTAAGGATCGTGCGGGCGGCCCACCGGGCCGGCATGCCCTCCAGTGCGACCATCATGTTTGGGCATGTGGAAAGTTGGGCCGACATCCGGGTCCATTTTGAAGTCCTGCGCAGGTTGCAGGAGGAAACAGGGGGATTCACCGAGTTGGTTCCCCTGGCTTTCATTCCTTACCAGAACCGCCTCGGTGGGTTGCTGGCCCGAAAAAGGGGGGGAATGGGGCGTTTGGAAGCGAGAATTCAAAGGAGGGCGAGGCGGCTTTATCCCATGGCGAGAGTGATTCTGGGGGATCTCATCCCCAACCTGCAGACCAGTTGGGTAAAACTTGGGGGGAAGCGGGCGGGGGAGTCCCTG
>RGYX01000088.1 GCA_010031845.1 Verrucomicrobiota bacterium | reverse complement strand
GATGCCAAACTTTCGCAGAGACGGCGCTAGGTCGCTTCCCGGAGGCAGGTGCAGGGTGTGCCAACCCATCTCCGAGGGGGTGGTCAGATTTTCGGCCAAGTCATCGATAAAAAGGGACTGCGCAGGTGGGGCGCCGGACTTTTGGATGGCGACTTCGTAGATTCGGGGGTGGGGCTTGCGGGAACCAACCTCATGAGAATAGATCCGGGGGCGGAAAAGTGGGAAAAAATCAAAGTTCGCCTCCAGAAACCGAATATGGGCGGCACAGGTGTTGGAGATTAGCGCCACGGGATACCTTTTGGCCAAGGCATGAGCAAGGGCCACGCGCTCCGGTAAGGGGTGAAAAATATCGCAAAATGCCTCCCGCAAATCGTTCATGGCATGTTCAAGGTTGAGTTCTTGGGCGAGGTGGTCGAAATATTCCTGACAGGAGTATTGGCCCCTTTCGTAATCGTGGGCCCGTTCGTGGGACCAAATCTTTTCGCAAAAAGCCTCCACGGTGTGGCCCGAACGAGTCGCCAGTGCCTTTAGTTTTGCGCCCGATTGCAACCCGACCAGGATGTTGCCTAGGTCAAAAAAGATGTGAGTTACGGGAAGGGTGGGCATGCCAGTCCTTCTTCATTTCGACGTCTGAATATATTCGCCGGCCCAGCCATCCGGGGGAGGGGTTTTGAGGAATCCCTCGCAGATCTTCCGATAGGCTTTGGATGGGCCGTCTTCCGGATCCAATGCAAGAGCCTCGTCAAACTTGGCGATGGCCTCCTGGAACTGACGTTGGGCATGCAATCTCCAGCCTTCTTCGAAGGTGTGAATCACCCTTTGTTTTATGTCAGGTAGTTCCCCTTTTTTGGCGAGAAGTTCATAGCAGGGGACAGGTTCGGTTTTGCCCTTCACAATCATGTTGGCCAGAAAACGAGCCTCGATCTTGTCCTTGGCCATTTCGTAGGTTTTGCCCCCGATCATGATGTGGGTATCGAAGGGTTTGTTGGCGGGTTCGAAGCGAGCGGCTTGGTTGACGGCATCTCCCATGACGGTGTATTGGAACTTTTTGTCGGAACCCATGTTTCCGGCGGCCACTTCCCCCGTGTTGATCCCCATGCGGGCATCGATATCGCAACCGTACTCGGCCTTGAGTTCCTGCTTGAGCGATTGAAGGCGTTCCTGCTGTTCCAGTGCCGACCAGCAGGCCTTCCAAGCGTGGGAATCGGGGTCGGGATCCACCCAGACCGGAACTCCAAAGTCTGCCATGATGGCATCCCCCGCGTATTTATCGATATATCCGCCGAACTTGGTGACCAGATCACTCATGGGGGTCAAGTAGCGGTTGAGAATCTTTGCCAAGTCCTCGGCGGAGACGGACTCTGAAATCGTGGTGAAGCCGGCCAAATCCGAGAAGAAGATGGTGGCCATTCTTTTTTCTCCCGTGAGGCGGAAACGATCGGGATCTTCCTGCATGTAGGCGAGAACTTCCGGGCTGACCATGGTGGAAAACATTCCGCTGACCCGGCGCTTGGCCCTTTGCTCAAGCACGAATTCATAGCCGAGACAGCCGACTCCGCCAAAAAGCAACGTGAGGGCCGGGCTGACGGCCGGCAAAACAAGATTCAATCGGTCCTGAACCCAGAAGGTAAGAGCGGCGTATCCAAATCCGGCCACGAGAAGGAGGAGAAGGCGGAGAACGGGTTGACTGGTAGCGAGAATGAGAACCAAGGCCAAACAAGCCCCGGTCAACAAAAGGGCAGGTCCAGCCCAAGGAGGAGGGAGGTTGAGAAAGGAGCCCGCGAGGGCGGCACCCAAGGCCGCCAGATGCACCTCGGGTCCGGGCATGGGATTCGGGTAAGGAGTCCGGATGACATCCTTGGACCAGTTTCCGTAGGGTCCGACGAGGACGAGTTTGTCTTTCAGCTTTTCCCCATTTTCAAAAACTTTCTCCCAAGTGGAGGGAACGAAGAGTTGGTACACGGGAATCGATTTGTAATTAAAATTGGGAGGCCCCGGAAAGCGAAGAAGCCCGGAGCCGCTGGCTGGAATTCGATCGGCATACCCGGCTTTTTCCAACATTCGGCAGGCGAGGGAAGCAGCCATGGTGTCCTGAAATTGGCGTCGGTAGTCCGCCCGACGAACGATCCCGTCGCTGTCCGGCCACAAGTTGACGTAGCCGACCCGACCGGCCGTATTTTCCTTGGAAATTTCCGTGGCCCCCAAAGAGGCGAGGGCAGCCGGGAGGGTTAACTGGACCGAGGTGCGGCCTGCATTACTGACCTCCTCAAACGTTCCGCCCAGGACGGCGTGATCGCCCCGTTCATTCATCACCTGGGTGAGTTCCTCATCCCCCTCTTTCGGGGTCGGAAACATCAAATCCAAAGCCACCACTTTGGCCCCCGCATCCGTGATACGTTGGATGACCTGAGCCCAGACGGAGCGGCGCCAAGGCCAGGATCCGGTGGACATTTCCGCCAAAGCAGGGGCGGCGGCGATCTCCTCGTCAGAGAGGATGTCCTTATAGGTTGCTTTGTCGATCGCGATGAAAACGATTTCCGGGCTGATCGGGGCAGGTTGGCCGAAGCGAATTCTCAGATCCCGAGTATAAAGTTCCGCCTCAATCAGGGGTTTGAACTGGATGAGTCCCAAAAGGCCAAAGAAAAGAGCGGCCCCGGCGCAGATTCCGGCAAGGATCAGACGCCTCTGCAGGGCGTCTTTTTTGGCGGTCTTGGCCATGCGAAAGGCTAGTTCGCCCAAGTTGGGCGGGCGAGGGTGGATTCCTGCTTGGTGGCTTCCTGACCCAATTCGTTTTCAAATTCCCGTAGCAGACGGTGTTCGTAATCGGTGACTTGCCGCTCGATGGCGGCGACGGCTTCACGTCGGGCGGCTTTTTCCCTTTCCAATTTTTTCTCCTGCTCTGCATTGGCCACCAAAGCCCCGATCAGCATTCCAGCCAGGGCCCCGGCTCCCGCTCCGATGGCGGCACCATCTCCCCCTCCTGCCATGGCTCCAATGCCGGCCCCGGTGGCCGCGCCCCCCAGGGCCCCGACTCCTGCCCCAGTGGGAACCCCGCTACCGGCTCCCATCCCTTTGCTCCGTGCGGCAACCGGGGCGCTCGCCATGAGGCTGGAGCGATACTGTTTTACGTCGGCGGTGATGGAAGCGATCCGGTCATCCAAGCTCTGTTTCGCGGCGATCTGCTTGTCCCGGGAGTTGATCAGCTCGCTTTGGGCACGCAACAGCGCAGGAGGCGGCAAGGAGGCTTCCCGGACAAAGATGGATTCGAGGGCAGGGATCCGGGTCAGCGGAAGAAGATCGGCCCGGGTCGCTCTCCATTTTCCCAGCGACTTTTCCGCCTGGCGCAGAGTCCACCCCCCCTCCATCGTGGTGCCAGCGGAAAAAACATTCCTTTGATTGGCCAAGTCAAAAACTTTTCCGGGAGGGAGGTCGTAGGCGTAAACCCCTTTCGGATAGAGCCGCCTCTGGTTGGGGTTCAAATCCTTTGCCAGAGGAATGGGAATGACCGGAACCAATAGGATATCCTCTTTAGCTCGAAGGGAGATGTTGTACTCAACCGAAACTCCGTCTTCTGAAACGGTTAAGCGGCGTGGTTTCAGGCTTACCAACTCCACCTGTTGGGGCAGTCGTCGGGTCAAAACAGCCCGAGCGAGCCCCTCGGGGGGGATCGAAGGGGGGAGTGTATTGGGGGAGACGGCCAGTTTGGATAGATCCCGCAAAGAGGCGCTCCAGAGGGCGTAGTCTGCCTGCAGGGCCTGTGGGGTTCTGACTTCGTCGTCGTCTTTGGAATAGGAGGATCCACTGAGAAACAAGAAAAGGGCTGGAGCTATGGCCAACAAGAGAACCGCCCCGAAGGCGGTGAAGATAACGGGAAATCTCCAAGGGGATGAGGACGCTTGCCCGGAGGCATGGTGTACATCCTTTGGGGGTTGGGTGGAAGCGGTTGGAGCGGAGGGCTGAATACGCCGGGGTGGACCGGATCGAAACATAAATAGAACTTAAGCAGACTTGGCTCGGCGAGGAAGAGGGGGTTGGCAGGCCGCACACCAAGAGGTGGTCCTTCCTCCCACAGAATCGCGCGCCAAGCATCGGTGGCAGCGAGGACATGTGCCCCCGGGTTTCCAGCGGTGAAGGAAAAGCCAGGACCTGGGCGGGTCTGACCAATCCTTGCCGATGCTTCGCATGGCTTCGCGACCGATTTTCCGGATAGAAAAATATAGATTCTGAATTTGAAGGGGGCTTAAGGCCCCTCCGAGGGCTTTGGGATGCAGACGGGTTTGCCAAAGAATTTCGTCCGCCATCCAGTTTCCGATCCCGGGAAAACATTCCTGCCGAAGAAGAAGGGATTTGATCGGGGTTTTTCGGTATCGAAGACAAATATCTCTTAGCCTTTGGCCATCGAAAGCGGGGGAGAGTATGGCGGGCGGGAGTTGCGACCACCAATCGGGTGGATTCCGGGAATCATGAAAACGGATCCGCCCAAATAATCGCGGATCGCTGAAAACTAGGGAGTGATCCGCGGTGCGCAGAATCAGATGGTCATGCGCTCTGGCGAGGTAGCGGCCGGGTTGGGTGGTAAGTTTGCCGGTCATGCCTAGATGGATGCCCAACCAACCGCGTGGTCCGACCCGAAAGAGCATCTGTTTGCCATGGGCGTGGGAAGAAAGAAGGGTTTGTCCGATCATTCTTTTTCGAGCCAGGTTGACCGAGACGCCCCTGAAAACCCGTTTTTCGGCATGCAGATCGACCTGAAGAATTTTTCGTTGGAGTCCTAGATTCCATTGCTTGCGGAAGAATTCGACCTCAGCCAGTTCGGGCATTAGGCAAGGGTGGCGCGGATCCCGGAAGGCACAAGCGCGAGATGGAAAGGGTTGTCAGCCATGGATCTAGCCACGGAATCAGGACTTGGTTGCAGAC
>RGYX01000087.1 GCA_010031845.1 Verrucomicrobiota bacterium | reverse complement strand
CACCGGCAAACCGTGAGCCGCAATCGCAGCCTTTAACTTTTCCGCGGTTTTTTTCTTGAGGCCCCGGGTTTTCACCGAAAGATGCGCCGCCACGCACATACCAATCGCCACCGCCTCCCCGTGACGTAACCCTTGGTATCCCGCAATACCCTCGAGCCCGTGGGCCACCGTATGCCCAAAATTAAGCAAGGCTCTTTTTCCCTTCAAATCCTTCTCATCCTCGCCAGCCAACTTGGCTTTGATCTCCACACACCGCTTGACCACTTTGGCCATGGACCGGGGCATTCCCTTGGCCAAGGAGCCAAAAAGCTTGGCGTCTGCAATGGCCCCATATTTGATCACCTCCGCCATACCCGCCCTCTTTTCCACCGCCGGGAGGAAGTTCAGCCATCGCAAATCTGCCAGCACCGCTTTGGGCACGAGATTTTTTCCTTCCGGCAGATCGATGCCCGTCTTGCCGCCGACGCTGCTGTCGACCATCGCCACCACCGTGGTGGGAATCTGGATCACGGGAAGACCCCGAAGATATGTGGCCGCAACAAAGCCGGCCAAATCCCCGGTCACCCCTCCCCCTACCGCCACGATCCAGCCGTCCCTCGTCAGACCCGCCCCGGCCAACTGTCGGACCACCCGCCCGTATTCTTCCACTGATTTTGACCGCTCCCCCGCCGGAATCCTCACCCGCACCACCCGGGAGGATCTCTTTTCCAGCCACTCGAAGAGACCCACCGCCAAAGGCAACCCGGCAATCCCCTCATCGACCAGCATCGCGACCGGAACCTTGGCCGGCAGGACGGATTGAAGCCCCTGAGGCAGAATCTTCTCCCCCACATAGACAGGGCAAACCCCAGTCGACGACTTTACCCGGATGCGTTTGGTGCTCATCCTAGGATTTTGGATCGCCTCCTTGGGCGAAACAAGTACCCCCCCACGCGGAAAATACGCCCTCATCGGGGGATAAAACCGGATTTACGGGCAAAAGATACGATGATTTTTTGGGTTTCTTTAAAAAAATGGAGGCGAGGGTCGGAATCGAACCGACGAATACAGCTTTTGCAGAGCCGTGCCTTACCACTTGGCTACCCCGCCCTCCTCTCCGTCAAATCAGTCCGCCTTAATTTTTGATCGCGGCCACCAGAACCTTGTCCAAGCGGTGCCGGTCCATGTCGACCACCTCGTACTTGTGCCCCCGGTATTCGATAAAATCCCCCTCCTTTGGCACCCGCGCCAGATGGTGGACGATGAATCCCCCGAGAGTCTGGTAATCCCCGTCCAAGCGGAAGTGGTCTGCACCCCTGCCGATTTCCTTGGCAAAATCCTCCACCGGCAGGGTGGCATCCACCAACCAAGAGCCATCCTCCCGCTTCACCGACCGCGCCTTTTGCCGGTCCTCATGCGAGGGAAGATCTCCCACAATCGCCTCCAGCAGATCCAGTAAACTCAGAATGCCCGTGATGCTCCCAAACTCGTCGCTGACCAGGGCCACCCGTTGCTTTGCCTTTTGCAACTGCTCCAAGGCCCGCAGCGCCGGAATGGTCTCCGGGATGCGCCAGGTCAGCCGGCAGCGCCGGGAGCCCGGCCGCCATATTGGCCCACAGGGCCTTCACGGAAACCACCCCCAAAATGTTTTCCCTCGTCCCACGGTAGACCGGAAAATGCGAGTGTCCGCTGGCCACCAGCGCCCTCCACGTCGTCTCCGGGGGGTCCTCGGCATTGATCCAGACGATCCGGACGCTGGGCGTCATTAACTCCTCCACACGCAACTCATCCAACCGGAGCACCCTTTCCACCATTCCTTGTTCCGTCGAACTGAAAACGCCGGCCCGCTTGCCCTGCTCCAGCAGATGACGGAGTTCCTCATCACTGACCGGCGCCGTCTCTCCTGTATTTCGCACGCCAAACAAAGCTGCCAAGGCATCGGTGATCCAGGTGAAAAGTTGAACCACCGGACCCATCCCCCGCGCCACGGCTTGGATCGGGCGAGAAAGCCGGGAGGCGCTGTGGGCCAACGCCAACCGTTTAGGCAAAAGCTCCCCGAAGATGATCGAGGCAGCGGTGATCACCAAAACCACCAGTCCCAAGGCCAGCGGATCGGCCACGGATACCGGAATAGAGATGGACTCCAACTTGGCCGCCAAAGGTTTGGCCAAAACCGCCCCTCCCATGGCTCCGGATAAAATGGCGATCATGGTGATGGCCACACTCACGGTCGAGAGCAACGAACTGGGGGAAGAAGCCAATTCATAGGCCGCTTTTGCCCCACCATCGCCAGCTTCCGCTCTCTGTCGGAGCTTACTTCTGCGGCTTGAAACAACGGCCAATTCCGCCATGGCGAAAAGGCCGTTGGCCAGAATGAGAATGCTTAGTATAAATCCTTCCATATGAGTATTTTATATATAGTGTTTGTGTTTTATTTCCGTTCCCTAAACGGAAATCATAGGACAAATTTCTTGGCGGAGAAGTCTGCGTCTTAGGACCAAAAATGACAGATCCAACCCCAGATTTCTGAAACCGCCTTTGGACCCAGGAGGAAAAGAAGTCCGAAAAAAAGCATGCAAGGAATGGCCGCCAAATAGCCCGCGATCATGAAAGCCCCGTCATCCTCCAAAAGAGCCAAAGCCATCAAAAGAATCGGAATCGCCGCCAAAAGATTACTGAAAGGGATCGGCAAAGGCAGGGCCAGCAGGATCGCCAAAAAAGCAATCAACACTCCGTGAATGCGGTGCAGAAAAATATTCCGACAGAGGAAACTCAACCGAGGATGAAGAATCTTTTCCGCCGGAACCGCCAGTTTTCGCAACCCCTCCAGCAATCCATCGGTGGTGCTGGGTGAAATTTTCCGCACCAGAAGCCATCCCGGCAACCAAGGAGCCTGACCAAACGAGACCCGCAGACCGCTGAAAATCAAAATGATTCCAAAAGGAGTCGAAAGTCCTGGAATCTGCACCGGAAAACAGAAAGGCATCGCCAGGATAGCCATGATCGCTGCATGCCCCTTTCCCTCCAAAGCCTGCATCAATTCCCCGATAGTGATCCCGTGTCGGCCGGTCTTTTCCTCAAGCCGCCGGACCACCCCCGAAATTGCACCTTTCCGACTAGGGGCCTCCCCAGCACCCCTTCCCCTGCTTTTCACAATTGCGAGGAGAGGGAACGCCCAAGCAGGTGGGAAAGATAAAGCCCATACCCCACCAAAAGAGCCACACCGATCGATCGGCGTTGTTTTTCATCCGCCCGTAAAAGCGGAAGCACCACGAAGGTGGCCAACAGCATCACGGCCAGATCCAGCTGATTCACGTTCGGGGCCAAAACCGGCCGAAACAGCCCCGCCAAGCCCAAAACCCCCAGACAGTTGAAGATGCACCCCCCGATCACAATTCCCCCGGGAAGATTTTTCTCCCCGCGGACCAAGGCGGAGCCCACGGCAAAAAGCTCCGGGGCTGAAGTCGCCAGCGGAATGACCGCCAAGGCCAAACCAGCTTGCGAAATCCCCAGCATCTCCGCTCCGGTCACGGCAGATTTCACCAAATACCGGGATCCGGCAAAAAGCAGGACCATGCCGCCGAACAATTGGACCAACTCCACCCACTTCGAGGGACCGGCCGGTGGCAGATCCTGCTCCATCCGGTAAATCACCCGGCTGTCCGCCTCCACTTGGGACGAAAACCAAACGAAGACGGCATACACCGCCAAGGCAAAAACCAAAAGACAGGCTTCAAAGCGTCCCACCCAGCTGTTTCGGAGGAGGTAGGCCACCAAGGCGGCCGCTGCCACCAGGATGGGTGCCTCGGCCTGAAACAGTTGGGGACGGAAACGCAAAGGCCGGGTCAGGGCCGATAAACCAAGAATCAGGCAGATGTTGGCGGTCACTCCGCCAACGGCGTTACCTACCGCAATATCGCCCTGCCCCTTCCCTGCAGCCCACAGACTGACAAAAAGCTCGGGCGCAGAAACACCGAAAGCCACCACGGTGGAACCCATGACCAAATCCGGGATACCCATTCGGCGCGCGATTCCGGTTGCACCCTCCACCAATAAGCGCGCCCCATAAACCTGCAGTAGGATTCCTGCCACCAAAATCACCAACACTTGCCAAGGATCCCGGGTATCGAGCCCGATGGGGTTGGAAAAAACGGCAGCCAAGAAGAGGTTCACGGGGGAGAGAGTACCCTTTTCCCGGGATTAGGCCAAGACCGCCCAAACGGCCCCAAACAACAATCCCGCCCCCAAGGCTCGCGTCCCCAAGATCCTCCCGGGCAAGCCGGCCTCCAGGTTCCCCACCCATTTTCCCAACCAAAACACCAGACCCACAGACCACAGCCCCCGCAAGGCATACACCACGTTTACCCCAATCGGATCCCCGCTAACCACAATTCCCGCCAAGACTCCCACGGACTGGACCCCGATAAAAATCACCCCAAAAACCAACCATCCCCGACCCAATCCGCGTGCCAAACCACCCCAAACCCAGACGGGAAGTACAAATACCGAAAGAGCCGCCAACCCGGACATCATCAGGGGACCGAACAGCGCCAATCCGATATGCGGAGCCGCCTTGGCCACGATCACATCGGTCAGGGAAAAACTGGCTGCGGCTATCAATCCCCAACCCACCGCACGCCCAGCCCCCGTTTTTCTTCCTCCACCACTCCAACTCAGCAACCCCACCCCAAAAGAGCACAGGGCGGAGCCGATCCAAAATTTCGCAGCCACCTGACCCGGCAACAAACATGCACTACACACCGCCGTCAACACAACCTTACTGCCCAGGACCGGTGTCGCCACCGAGACATCTCCACTGGCCAAGGCGCGAAAAGTCCCTACCTGCCCCAAAAAAAACAAAACTGAGCACAGGGGAGGCGCCAACCACATCCAGACCGGAAATTTTTCTTGGGGGATTTTCGCCCAAAGGAGCAAAGGCA
>RGYX01000086.1 GCA_010031845.1 Verrucomicrobiota bacterium | reverse complement strand
AGCCAACGCCGGCATCCTTTTCCACCAGAACCTGGTGGCCCCGCTGGATGAGTTGGTAGGCGGCGGAGGGTAACAGAGCAACCCGGGCTTCCTGGGATTTGATCTCACGAGGGACACCAATGACCATGGGATAAGTTTACCGCCAAACGGTATGGGTGCGAGAGAGGAAAATGCGGGACTGGCAGAGGAGGCGACTTGGGATTAAATTGAAGCATGAGCCGAAAAGTTCCCCATTTGGAAGAGTTGCGGAAAATGGACCGGGAGCATCACCTCCATCCTTTCACCGACCATGCGGCCATGCATCCCAGCGGAACCCATATCCTGACGACAGGCAAAGGGGTGTATCTGGAGGGGGAGGAGGGAAAGCTATTGGATGGCTTGGCCGGTTTATGGTGCGTGAATGTCGGCTACGGGCGAAAGGAGATTGTGGATGCCGTGGCGAAGCAGATGCAGGAGCTGTCCTTCTATCCAAGTTTCTTCAATTCCACGACCGAACCGGCCGTGCGGTTGGCCGAACGCCTGGGCCGATTGGCCCCCGGCGACCTCAACTACTCGGTCTTTAGCAACTCGGGATCGGAGGCCAACGAAACCGCGCTCAAAATCATCCGGCAGTACCAAATCCTGAAGGGAAAGCCGAACCGGATGAAAATTCTGACGCGGGATTATGCCTATCACGGGGTGACGTTGGCGACGGCGAGCATGACGGGCCTGCCAAACTGTCAGATCCCCTATGGATTGCCGCTCCCGGGATTTCTGCATGCCCCCGCCCCCTATGCTTATGCGGTGGGAAGAGAGAAGGATGCCGAGGCGTACGGTCAGGAGTGTGTGGCGGCGACAAAAAAACTGATTGAGAAAGAGGGGCCTGAAACCATCGGGGCAATGTTCCTGGAACCGGTGCAGGGGGCGGGGGGAGTGATTGTGCCGCCTCCGGGCTATCTGGCGGCCATGCGAACGTTGGCCCGGGAGTACGAGATTCTCTTTGTGGCAGACGAGGTGATCACGGCGTTCGGACGTCTGGGGGCCTGGTTTGTCAGTGAAATGTGGGACCTAAAACCCGACCTGATGATTTTGGCGAAAGGGCTGACTAGTGGATATATCTCCATGGGGGCAACCATGGTTTCCCAACCGATCGCCGATGTGTTGATGAAGGGGGGTTACTTTGCCCACGGATTCACCTACTCGGGCCATCCGGTGGCGGCGGCGGCGGCCTTGGCCAATATGGAAATCCTGAAAAAAGAAAAACTCGTGGAAAAAACCAAAGACAAGGTGGGGCCTTATTTTCAGAGGAGGCTAATGGAATTTAGCGGCCATCCGGCGGTGGGAGAGGTTCGGGGGGTGGGTCTGATCGGGGCGATGGAGCTTCTGCCAAAAGGGGGAAGAAAAGATCTAAAGCCTGGAATGAATTTGGGCATAGTCGGAGCGGCGAAGGTTCGGTCAGAGGGAGCGATTGTGCGGGGGATCCGGGATTTATTGGCCTTTGCCCCGCCCTTGGTCATCACGGAAGGCGAGATCGATGAAATGTTTGCCTCGGTCCGCCGGGGGATCGACAAGCTTTGGAGTTAGCGGGTTTTGCGGCTAGTTCCTTGAACCTGCCCGCCTGTCTTAAAAATTCTTGAGGTTGGCGATGGCCGACATGATGTCGTCGGCGAATTTCTGGTAATCCCCGCGATTTTTGGGGTCACCGGTGAAGTGCATGGGTTTTCCGTAGACCACATGGATCGGGCGGAAAGGGTGCCAACTTCCACCGCGTGGCAGGGCCTCGCGACTCCCGATGATGTGCACCGGCACGACCGGAGTGCCGGTCCGGGCGGCGATCAGGCCAATACCGGGCTCGGCTTTGGCAAGGTGTCCGTCTGTGTTTCGGGCTCCTTCCGGAAAAAGGACCAGAGTTCCCTTGTTCTTAAGGACTTCGAAAATATTTTTCAGGGAAGAGGGTCCGGGGGATTCCTGGTTGACGGGAATCGATCCGATGGAGGGGAGAAGCCAGGATCCAATCGGTGGAGCGAAGAGGGTGTGACGGGCCAGATAGTAGGTGACCCGGGGGACGTTGCAGCCCACGGCGGGCGGATCGAAGTAACTGGCGTGGTTGGGGGCAAGGATCAGCGGTCCCGGCGGGAGGGATTCGACCCCTTGGCTTCGGATGAAATGGAACGTGCGGAAGAAAAAGTAGGAAAGAAGGCGGCAGCAGTGAAACCAGAAAGGCCGGACTTTCATGGAACGCTCGGAACCGGGAAGAGGCGACTGCGAACCTCCTGAACAATCCCATCGGCCAAGGTCCGGGCATCGTGATGGCCGCTGTCCAAAAGTTTGGCGTCGGCGGCACGAACCAGGGGAGCGGCAGAGCGGGAAGAGTCGAGTTTGTCGCGGGCGGCCAGATTGTCCTGTTGGCCCTGTTTGCGGCGCCGCTCGGCCCGGACGGTCGGACAGGCATCAATGAAATATTTGTACGGGCTGTCGGAACAGACCACGGTGCCGATGTCCCGGCCTTCCATGACCAGGGGGGCGGAGAGGCGGAGTTTGCGCTGGAGATTCACCAAGTGTTCCCGCAGTTCGGGAAGGGCGGAGACCACGGAGACCGAGGCGTTCACCTCGGGCAGACGGGTGTGGGAGGACAAGTCACGGCTGCCTTCCTGTAAATGAATTTCCCCATCCTTGATGTCGGCGTGGAAATCGACTTTTTCGAGAAGCTGCTTCATGCGGGCACGTGACTTTGGATCGTGTCCCGCTTCCAGGGTAAGAAAAGTGAACGCCCGGTACATGGCGCCGGTGTCGACATAAACAAAATTGAGGTCTTTGGCGACCAGACGGGCGACCGTGCTTTTGCCGGAGGCGGCGGGGCCGTCGATACAGATGACCGGATGCAGCATGGGTTCAGCGACCCACTTCCTGCAGCAGGCCGATTTGCCGGGCAAAGCCGGGGTAGCTGGTTTCGATACAAGCGGTGTCTTTCACCAGGGTTTTGCCTTTGGCCAGCAGACCCAGAATGGCGGCGGACATGGCCATGCGGTGATCCCCGTCGCTTTCGACCTCGGCGCCGACCAGAGTGCGACCCCCCTCGATGGCCAGGCCGTCCGGTCTCTCCTCCACCGGAACACCGAAGAGACGGAGATTCCGGGTGATCACGGCCAGTCGGTCGCTCTCTTTGTGGCGAAGTTCGGTGGCATCCTTGATTTCGGTGACGCCCTCGGCAAGGGCGGCAGCCACGGCCAAAATGGGGATCTCATCGATCAGGTTGGGAATTTCCGATCCCGACACGGTGGTGGCTTTCAGCCGGTTCCCCCCCTGGACCACGATGGTGCCCATGGGTTCCGGGGTGGGGTCTTCCACTTTTTCCACGATGCCGGCCCCCATACGAAGAAGGGCGGAGATCAGGGCCGTGCGGGTGGGGTTGAGACCCACATGGCGCAAGGTGAGTCGGGAGCCCGGAAGTCCGGCGGCAAGGACCAGCCAAAAAGCAGCGGAAGAAAAATCCCCGGGCACGTCAAGTTCGGTTCCCTCCAGCCGTTGGGGTCCATGGAGAATCAGGGTCGGCGGATCCTTGCGAAAACTGGCTCCGAAAGCGGGAAGCAGGCGCTCGGTATGGTCGCGGGAAAGAACAGGTTCGCGAAAGGTGGATTTTCCCTCCGCCTGAAGCGCGGCCAAGAGCACACAGGACTTCACCTGGGCGCTGGCCACTTTGCTGGAAAAGTCGATGGCCTTGAGTTTGGTGCCACGGATGGTCAACGGGGGACGATCCCCTTGGGACTCGCAGTGAATTTCGGCTCCGAACTGGCGGAGGGGTTCGGCAATCCGACCCATGGGACGACGGCTGAGGGAGGCGTCCCCAAACAGGCGGGTGGTGAAGGGCTGTCCCGCCACCACGCCGGACAGAAGCCGCATGGTGGTTCCGCTATTGCCGCAATCCAGCGGTTCGGCAGGGGCGAGCAGTTTTCCCCCGCGGCCCTCGATCACCACCTCGTGGGGCGCCACCCGATCAACCCGGCACCCGAGGGCCTGAAGGGCATGAAGGGTGGAGAGGCAGTCTTCGCCGGGTAAAAACCCCCGGAGGCGGGTGGTTCCGGCCGCCAAGCCGCCGAGCATGATTCCCCGGTGGGAGATGCTTTTGTCGCCGGGAACCGAAAACTCGGCATCAAGGCGGCGGAGGGGTCGGATCTCAAGTTGGCTCATGAGGAAGGGGAGAGATTGCGGCGAATCCCGGCGGCTTCATCCAAAATCTTTTGCAGGGATTGGGTGTTCTCCTGGTCCAGCGCGGAGGCCAGAGCATCCACGGAGGAGCGGAAATCCTTGAGAGCGGCCAGAATCTCCCGGCGATTTTCCAAAAGAATTTCCGACCAGAGTTCGGAGGGGCCTGCGGCGATGCGGGTGGTGTCGCGATATCCCGGACCGGCCAAAGGGAGGGGTTTTTTTCCGGCAGCCAGAACGAGCGCGGAGGAAATCAAGTGGGGTAGATGGCTGATTCGTGCGACCTGCTCGTCATGGGATTGGGGACTCATGGTGAGGATTCGGGCCCCGAGCGCCTGCCAAAAGGAAGACACATCCCGGGTGGTGGCGGAGGAGGTGGAGGCGGTGGGAGTGAGAATCACGGGGGCGTTTTGAAAAAGGCCCGTGCGGGCGGCTCCGAGGCCGGAATTCTCGGATCCGGCCATGGGATGGGACCCAATCCAGCGGGCTTTGCCTTGGAGGAGGGGAGCGACGCTCCTTTCCACCGATTCCTTCACGCTGGAGACATCGGTGACCAACGTGGAAGGGGAGAGATAAGGAAGGATGGCACGAACCAATTCCGGCAAAACGGCGGGTGGGGCGGCCAAAACCACGAGATCGGAGGACCGGGCGAGTTCGGGCTCTGTGCCAACCTCGGCTTTGGGCAGGGCGGCGCGAAGCGAGGGGAGGGATTCTGAGCGTCGGGTCCAGACGGCTAG
>RGYX01000085.1 GCA_010031845.1 Verrucomicrobiota bacterium | reverse complement strand
GCACGATGAGCCCGCGTTTTTGCAGTTCACGGAAAACGGCATCGCCGTCCCCGACCTCGACCATGACAAAGTTGGCCGTACCGGGAACAAAACGGAGATTCCGTTGCTTGAGGAAGGTGTGGAGACGGTCCAGGCCAGCAAGGGTCAGCTCCACCGTCCGGCGGACGTGTTCGGTGTCCGCCAAGGCAGCGAGGGCGGCGGCTTGGGCGGGAGCCGAGGTGTTGAAAGGTTGGCGGGATTTTTGCAGGACGGCGGCGATATCGGGGCGGGCCAGTCCGTAGCCGATGCGAAGTCCGGCCAACCCCTGAACTTTGGAAAAGGTGCGGAGAACCACCACGGGACGCCCCTCCTTGACCCACTGGACGGAGGGAGGGGGTTCAGGAATGAATTCGTAGTAGGCCTCGTCGAGCACGAGGAGCGGACCGGCGGGGAATTTTTGCACGAAGGCCGTGAGTTCAGCGTTGGGGATGCGGGTGCCGGTGGGATTATTGGGCGAGGCCAGGAAGACCAAGCGGACGTCGTCGCGAAGGCGGGCCGAGAAGCCGGCGAGGTCGTGATGGAAATCCCGATCGGGAACCTCCTCGAAAGGGATGCCGAAGAGCCGGGCCATCAGACCGTAGACGGCAAAGGCATAGGCGGAGGCGAGAACGCGCCCTTTCCCCGGTTGGGTGAAGGCGTGGTAGCAGAATTCGATAATCTCGTTGGAGCCGCAGCCCAGAACGACATGATCGCGGGTGAGGCCATGTTTTTGGGCGATGGCATCGCGCAAGGCGAGTCCGGCGCCATCGGGATAGAGATGGGTGTGCCCGAGGCCGTCCCGGATGGCCTGGAGGGCTTTGGGGGAGGCCCCCAGGGGATTTTCATTGGAGGCGAGTTTCGCGATCTGGCCGGGATCCAGTCCATGTTCCCTGGCCACATCGGCGATGGGTCGACCCGGCTCGTAAGGATCGAGCTCTGCAACATAAGGGTTGGGGAGGGGATTCACGCGGTTAGTTTAAGATTAGGATTCAGATTAAGTTTAAGTGGGGTGGACGAGCTAGGGCCATAAAGGGACGGAGGTGGTTTGGCGGGAGCGAAAGGATTGCAGGGCTTGCCGAATTTTTGGATTTCCGGGGGCGAGGCAAGCAGCGGCAAAGAGGGCGGCATTAATCTGGCCGGCTTTTCCCGCGGCAAAGAAGGGCCCCGGGGAGGAGGTTCCCAGTTTACGGAGAAGGGTAAGCGTGTTCGCCGGGTTCGTTGAATCAGGAACGAGAAGTGGCGGAATGGAGCGTCCCCCTTTCCCGGGTAGGCGGGTCGATTTGCCGAAAGGGTAAGGGGCAAGGGTAAGCAGGGGGGGGGTCTTGTTGGAGGATGAGATGGGTGACAGACCGAACCGTCGCAGGGTTTGCACGGTTTGGGGCAAGCGGCGGGGTTGAATCACCTGAACCGAGGTCTTGGGCATGCGGGGAGAATAGCCTGTTTTCGGCCGTCTCCTCAACTCGAAGCGCTCTGGTAACGACGCAATCCCTGATGAAAAAAAAGAGAGGCAAAAAGCGTGGCGAAGAGGGAAGTGAGGAGAAAAAGAGCCATGGGGCCGGGTTCCATGCCCCGAATGAGGGTGGCGGCGGGGATGTTGGCAACGAGCAGGAGAGGGAGGGCAAACGTGAAGATCACCCGGAACCAACCAAAAGCCGCCTCGCGGGGAAGACGAGCCACCTGAAAGATACTATAGTAGCCGAGTAGGACGGATTCGGCCTGAACGATCCAGAAAGTGAGGGAGACAAGAAAGAGGAGAAGGGCGTAGTGAACGAGGAGCCCGGTGAAAAGCAGGAGAAGATAGGCCACCAGGGAGGCGAAAGTAGGAACAATCCCGAGCGCGTGCAGACCCATGCCCGTAACCAGAGTGGCAATCCCGGCGTTGGCCAGGGGCCCGATCTCCAGTTGTGCGGTACTTACGAGAAACTGCGGGGGAACCGGCTTCAAGAGAACAAAGTCGAGTTTCCCCGTGCGAACCAGTTCGGGAAGCTTGGTGAGGCCTGGCATGAGGAAGGCCGTAAAGATCTGCTGAATCAACTGGTTGGTGGAGACCAGGACGATCATTTCATGGCGACTCCAACCGGCAATGCGGTCGACGTGGTGATAGACCACACCCACAAAAGCCAACTGCAGGACAAACCATGACAGCTCGACGATCACCCAGGCAAAAAAGTTTGCCCGAAACGCGAGTTCCCGGGTCAGGGCATAGCGAATCTGGACCAGCCAAAGACGAAAGAGGGAAAAGGGGTGCATCCATCAGCCTCCTGCGGCCGTGTATTTCCGGAGGCCGGCTTGCCAGATGAAATGGGCCAACACGAGAAAAGCCAGAGCCCAACCGAACTGCAGGCAAAGACCGGCCTGCCAGGCTTCGCGGGAGAGTGTTCCGCACAGGGAGGCGGTGGGGAACCAGTACTCGTAGGCAAAAGGAAGGAGACGGGCGACGGCAAAGATGGGGGTGGGAAGAAGATCGAGAGGAAACACATGTCCCCCGGCGAGAAATTCCAGGGAGTAGACCAGGAAAATCAAGGCGCTGATATCGAGAAACCAGAAAGAGGTGAGGGAGAGGCAGAGCGTCAGGCTAAACTGGAGGAGAGCGGAACCGAGAAGGGCTGGAAGACCGCGAAAAAGGTCCAGATTTCCCAGTTCTAGGGGAACCGCGCGTGAGAGGAGAAAGAAGCAGATCACCACCGGCAGGAAGGCGGCGGTGAAGTAGGCACACCGACCGGCAAGAAAGAGAAAAAATCGGTAGATTCCGTAGGGAAGGGGGCGAAGAAGGATGGGATTGAGCATGCCTTCCCGGATTTCCCGCGAGATCTGGAAATCATCGTCCGCCGGCGAGCTGACGGACTCAACGATGAGCAGAACAGCGTAGTAGGTGAGCAGTCCCGGCAGGGTGTAGGCACCCACCGTCTCCTTGGTCCGGAAGACGGCCTGCCAGAAAACCCAGGAGACCAGCAGGGGCATGGCGCTAAAGAGGGCCCGAAGCAGGTAGTTCCAACGATAAGCCAACTGTCTCTGCAGTCCGATGGAGAATACGGTGGGAAGGGCGCGGAGGGTGGAAATCACGATCGGCGGCGGAGATGCGTGGGCAGAATTCCCAGCTCGGAGCGGTACTTGGCGATGGTTCTGCGGGCCACGGGGATTCCGCGTTCCCGGAGCATCTCTTCCAAAGCGGCGTCCGAGTAGGGCTTTGTCGAGCTCTCCCGCCCGACAATTTCGGCGAGAATTTCCTTGGCCCGGGTATTGGCCACCGCCGGTGCGGTTCCATCCACCCCCCCGAGGGCGGCGGCAAAAAAGAAGCGCAAGGGAACCACCCCGTGCGGAGTCCGGACGTACTTGTTGGCGACCGCACGACTCACGGTGGTTTCGTGAACCCCGACCTCGGCGGCCGCCTCGCTCATGGTCATGGGGTGAAGAGCGGAAGGGCCTTGGTCAAAATAGTCCGCCTGACGCCGCCCGATGACTTCGAGAAGTTTCTGCAGGGTTTGCTGGCGACGTTCCAGGGCGTGGAGAAGAAAACGGGCCGAGCGGATGCGATCTTTTAGGTAGGAGCGGGTCTGTTCATCCGCGGAGCTATCGCCCAGAAGATCCTTGTAGAGATCGCTGATACGCAACCGCGGCAGGAGATCGCCCTCCAGCTGGGGCACCCAGCGTTCACCATCCTGGACATACGAGGCCTCGGGGCGAACCACGAGGTCGGGGCGGTCCGGGGCGAAGGCGGCCCCGGGCCGCGGGGATAGACGGGCAATGGTCTCGGCCGCCGAGGTGACGGATTCGACCGGGGCCTCCAGGGCGGATGCAATCTCGGCGAATTTTCGACGACCGAGCAGGTCAAGATGGTCGCGAACGATCCGGGCTTCCAGGCGGCCGCCAACTGAAGCAGCAGGGCTTCGGAAAGATTGCGAGCGGCGACGCCGGCGGGGTGGAAGGATTGAACCAAGGCCAGGGAGTCCCCGGCGGTCGGGAGAGAAATTTTCGCGGCGGCGGCAATTTCCGGGAGTTCACTCCGCAGAAAACCGTCCTCATCGAGGTTACCAATAATCTCCTCCGCTCCGGCTCGGACTTCCGGAGAGACGGAGGCCAGGGAGAGTTGGGCGTGGAGGTGGTCGGTCAGGGATTCCGGAAGAACCTTGGATTCCAGAAGGGCTTGGCGGGGGTCAACACGTGGTTGGTTTGGTCGGATGGAGGAAGTGGGCCAGTCGGAATCAGTTTGGTTAGTATCGGAATCCTCATCCGTTTCGGGTCCTTCCTCCGATTCGGGGGACTCTAGGGGAGGAGGTTCTTCTTCAAGGACTGGGTTCGTTTGGAGTTCGGTTTGGAGGAGGTTTTGCAGTTCTAGAGCCGGAGTCTGAAGAAGCTGAAGCGATTGCTGGACCTGGGGGGAGATCGAGGTCGTTTGGCGAAGGCTGGGTTGCAGAGAAAGTGACATCCTCACCATTTTGGGATTGGGAAGCGCTTGAAAAAAGGCAAAAGGTTACATGGCCAAGGTCACCCTCACGGTTTTGGGAAGCGGAAGTCGGGGAAATTCCCTGCACGTGGAGTATGAGGGGAAGGCCATTTTGGTGGATGCGGGGCTGAGTGCAAAGCAGTTGGAGGCGCGGATGATGCAGGTGGGGGCGGATGCGGCGGAGCTTCTGGGGATTATTTTAACCCATGAGCACGGCGATCATTCGGCGGGCTTAAAGACTTTTTTGAAAAAGAGGAGGTGTCCGGTGTATGCCACCCACGGAACCAAGGATGCTCTGGAGCCGAATCTAGCGACCGCGGAGTGGAGGGCATTCGAGGCAGGGGCCAAGGTGGAAATGGGCGGGTTTCTGGTTGAAACCTTTCCTGTGCCTCACGATGCGGCCGAACCTATCGGAATGCGGATCACGGCCGGGCAGGTTCGAGTCGGGTTGGTTTCGGATCTGGGGTATGTGACACGGTTGGTGGTGGA
>RGYX01000084.1 GCA_010031845.1 Verrucomicrobiota bacterium | reverse complement strand
CGTGGGCGTCGTCTCCTTCTGAAACTTTCCGGCGAAACTCTCGCCGAATCCGGCAATCACCTCTCCCAATCCGTCACGCGTCGCCTTGCCTACCAGATCCGCGACATTCTTTCTCCCTCCCTCCAACTTGCCATCGTCATCGGAGGAGGAAACATCTGGCGGGGCGCCCCCGCCGCCGGGGAGGGCCGGATGGACCGCAACACCGCTGATTACATGGGCATGCTCGCCACGGTCATCAACTCCCTCGCCCTCCAGGACGCCCTCGAACATGCCGGAGTTCAAACCCGCGTCATGACCGCCATCGAAATGAAAAACGTCGCCGAGCCCTTCATCCGTCGCCGGGCCCTCCGCCACCTCGACAAGGGACGCGTGGTCATCTTCGCCGCCGGCACGGGACATCCCTTCTTCTCCACCGACACCACCGCCGCGCTTCGGGCCAGCGAGATCGGGGCCGACGCTCTCCTTAAGGCCACCAAAGTGGACGGCATCTACGACTCCGATCCCCGCACCAACCCGCGGGCCCAGCGTTTCCAAACCATTACCTACGGGGACGCCCTCCGACGCCGGCTCCAGGTGATGGATTCCACCGCCTTTTCCCTCTGCATGGACAACAAGATTCCCATCGTGGTGTTCGACGTTTTTCGCGAGGGCAACCTCCGCGCCGCCGCCCAAGGCCGGCCAGTCGGCACCCGCGTCATCGCCGGGGATTGAGTTAGGTAGGGCGGCCTCGATGAATTCCCCCGCGGGAGCGGAAATCGATTCCATCGCGGAGCGACATTTTCGAATAGGCGAGGCTGGTCTGAGGGGGCCAATCCGCCTCAACGAGGCGGGGTCATCGACCCCGCCCCACCTTTACTAGGTAGTTTTAGTTACCGGTAGGGCTCGACGTTCAGTTTTAAACACGCGTCGTTTGACGTTGATTGGGTTGAACGCCAAACTTCTCCCATGAAGATCACCCAGGCAAAAGCCTTGGCCGCCTACCGGCTGCATCTTTGTTTCGACAACGGAGCGGAGGGGGAGGTGGATTTATCCGCCTACGCAGGCCAAGGAGTCTTCTCTGCATGGCTTGAGCCGGGATTTTTTGCCCGTGCCTCCATCACCCCCGAAGGAGCCTTGGCATGGCCTGGAAATTTAGACCTCTGCCCGGATGCCCTTTACATCCAAATGACGGGAAAAACCGCGGGGGATATTTTCCCAAAAATCTCCCAACCCCTCGCCCATGCCTGAAATCTCCCGTTTCTACGGGATCGTTATCCAAATGTATTATGGAGACCATGCCCCACCCCACTTTCATGTCTCCTACAACGGGTTGACGGCCAAGTTCAAAATCGAAACCCTCAGCTGGCTCGACGAACAAATCCCGCTCCGCGCCCGTGCCTTGGTGGAGGAGTGGGCCAAACTCCACCAAAAGGAGCTGCTGCAGGCCTTTCGCATGGCTGCCTCCCTGAAAGTGCCCCAAAAAATCGACCCCTTGCCTTAAGATTCTTGCCCCAGAGTTTTTGCAAGAGTCTCGCCGCCGGTAGCCACAACTTCTTTTTCTTTCTTCCGAACCGCCCTCTTTTTTTCTACGCTTTCCAGCTCATGTCCGCTCCCCAAATCAATATTTCCGATGTCGCCTCCCTCGCCCGATTGACGCTCACGCCCGAGGAAACGGCCAAGTTTTCCTCCCAGATTGGACAGATCCTCTCCCACATGGACTCCCTGAAACAGATCGAAACCGGCAACGTTCCTGAAGTCACGCCTCCCGCCCAACCCAATCTTCGGAAGGACGAACCCACCCCGAGCCTCAGCCTCCAGGCTGTCCTCTCCAACGCCCCCGCCCAGGCCAACGACCTCATCGTGGTGCCCAAGATCGTCGAATGAGCCTGACCCACGAGAGCATCGCCACGCTCCGCCGGCGCCTGGCTTCCAAGGAAATTCATTCCCGCGATATCGTCCGCGATCTTCTCCAGCAGATCGAAGCCCGCGAAAAAACGATTCACGCTTACACCCACCTCGATCGTGAGGCGGCGTTGGCCGCCGCCGAAAAATCCGATTCCTCTCTTGCCCTCGGTGGAATTCCGATTGCCATCAAGGACAACCTGAACGTCCTCGGCGATCCCTGCACCTGCGCCTCGAAAATTCTGGAAGGATACAAAGCCCCGTACGATGCCACGGCCATCGCCCGCCTTCGCCAGGCCGGGGCCGTCTTCCTTGGCCGGACCAACATGGATGAGTTTGCCATGGGCTCCTCCACGGAAAATTCCGCCCTCGGCATCACCCGCAACCCTTGGGACAGCACCCGCATCCCCGGCGGCTCCTCCGGCGGATCCGCGGCCGCCGTGGGAGGGAGAATCGCCCTCGCCGCTCTAGGCTCCGACACCGGTGGCTCGATCCGCCAGCCCGCCGCCCTTTGCGGATGCGTCGGACTAAAACCCACTTACGGCCGGATTTCCCGCTACGGCCTCGTGGCCTTTGCCTCTTCACTTGACCAGATCGGGCCCCTCACCCGCACGGTGGAGGATTCCGCCATTCTTCTCTCCGCCCTCGCCGGTCACGACCCTCGAGACAACACCACGGATCTCCGCAAACCGGAATCTTTCCTTTCGAAACCCGACGGATCGGTCAAAGGCCTGCGCGTCGGTATCCCGAAGGAATATTTCATTCCCGGAATGGACGCCGAAACCGAGGCCGCCGTCCGGCAATCGGCCGATTGGTTCAAGAAGAACGGCGCCACCTTGGTGGACGTCTCTCTCCCCCACACCCCCTCGGCCATCGCCGTGTACTACATCCTCGCCACCGCTGAAGCCTCGGCCAATCTCGCCCGCTTCGACGGGGTGCGTTACGGACGACGCGCGACCGATCCCCGTGACGTTCTTGATCTCTACCATCGCACCCGCTCCGAGGGCTTTGGGCCGGAGGTCAAACGCCGGATCATTCTCGGCACCTTCGTTCTCAGCGCAGGCTACACCGATGCCTACTACCGCAAGGCCCAGAAAGTCCGTGGCCTGATCCGACAGGATTTCGAAAAAGCCTTCGCCTCCTGTGATCTCCTCCTCACCCCAACCAGCCCGGAACCGGCCTTCAAACTCGGGGAACGAACCCAGGATCCCTTGAAGATGTACTTGGCCGACGCCTTCACCATCTCGGTCAACCTGGCCGGCAACCCGGCCCTCTCCCTGCCCTGCGGTTTCACCCAAGCGAATCTTCCGATCGGCCTGCAGCTGATCGGTCCCCGATTCGGGGAAGAAAAAATCCTGCAGGCGGCCCACGCCTACGAGCAGTCCCACGACTGGCACCAGAGGTTGCCCCCGGCATGAGTTCTCCCTCCAAGTGGGAAGCGGTCATTGGTCTGGAGGTGCACGTTCAGGTCCGCACCCGCACCAAAATGTTTTGCGGATGCGTCAACCAATACGGCGACGCGCAAAACACCCACCTCTGCCCCGTCTGCTTGGGTCTGCCCGGCAGTCTTCCCGTGCCCAACGAGGAGGCGATCCGCAAAACCATCCTTTCCGGCCTGATGCTCGGCTGCCAAATCGCCCCAGTCGCCCGGTTCGACCGCAAAAACTATTTCTACCCGGACATGCCGAAAAATTATCAGATCAGCCAGTATGACGATCCCCTCTGCGCCGGCGGCGGTGTGACGCTGGATCCTTTTCTTTTCCCCAAGGAAATTCAGGAAACGGACGAGGCCAAGGCCGGACGAAAAATTCGTCTGGTTCGCATTCATCTCGAGGAAGACGTGGCCAAGTCCTTCCATTTCGAGGATCGCAGCGCCATCGATTTCAACCGGGCGGGAACTCCTTTGATGGAAATTGTCTCCGAAGCCGACCTCAGGACGCCAGGCGAGGCCTTCTCCTTTCTGGGATCCCTGCGCCAGATTCTCCTGGCCGGGAACGTCAGCGATGCCGACATGGAAAAAGGCCAGATGCGCTGCGATGTGAACGTCTCGGTCCGACCCTTCGGCCAAAAGGAGTACGGCACCAAGGTGGAGCTGAAAAATCTGAATTCGATCAGCGGGGTGCGCCGGGCCCTGACCTATGAGATCGCCCGCCAGATTGCCGCCTGTGAAAAAGGCGAGGCTATCGCCCACGAAACGCGTCGTTGGGACGACGAAGCCGGAGCCACCTTCACCATGCGCACGAAGGAGAAGGCTCACGACTACCGCTACTTTCCCGAGCCGGATCTTCTGCCGGTCCGAACGGATCAAGGATTAACGGACTCGGCCCGAGCGCTCGTTCCCGAACTTCCGTCCGAACTCCAAACCCGGCTGACCCGGGATTTCGGTGTGACCCCTTACCAAGCCAGCGTGCTGACGGCCGACCGGATTCTTTGCGGCTACTACGAAAAAGCGGCTGCCGGCACCCCAAACAAGGCCTTGGTGGCCAACTGGATCCTCAACGACTTTCTCTCCACCCAGCCCGACCCCTCGACCACCCCGGTTCGTCCGGAATTTTTCGGGGAGTTGGCCGATCTCGTGGCCGGGGGCGCCATCAACAGCGCCCAAGCCAAAAAAGTTTTCACCGAACTGATGGCCAATCCCTCCTCCCCAAAGGAAATCGTCAAAAAACTCGGCTTGGAGCAGATCTCGGACTCCTCCGCCCTCGCCGCCTATTGCGATGAGGCGATCGCAGCCAATCCCCGCAGCGTGGAGGATTACCAGGCTGGCAAGATGAACGCGATCAACGCCCTCAAGGGCTTTGTCATGAAAAAAAGCCAAGGGAAAGCCAACCCGGTTCAAGTCGACGAGATTTTGAAGCAAAAATTGGGAAGCTGACATTTGCTGAGTTGAAGACGGCAAGCGGAAGGTCGAGGGATATCACGAATTCAGTCCCAACCGCTTTTTCCAACCAACGGCTTTCCTTACCCTGATCACAAAATCTGGGAGCGGAAATTTGACTTAGTATAATATCTGTGTATTGATATGTGTATGTCTACGAAAACACTATCTGTGGATGAGGAAGCCTATCTGCATCT
>RGYX01000083.1 GCA_010031845.1 Verrucomicrobiota bacterium | reverse complement strand
GGGTGAGGGTACGGGTGTTCACCACATCCTTGGCCCGGAGCCAGCCCTTACGGGCGAGGATGACCCCCAAATCCAAAAAACCCAGATGGGAGGTTTGGTGGGCATCGGGATTGATGCAGCAGAGAACCCCCAGATCACGCGCTTTGTGCCACCAACGCCAGTCTAGATCCAAGCGCCAGGGATTGGCATTCAGTTCAATCCAGGTTCCCGTGCTGACGGCGGCATCGAGAATCTTGGGAAGGTTAAGCGCGTAGCCTTCCCGCTCCAGAAGGAGTCGTCCGGTCGGATGGCCCAGGCAGGTAACATGCTCGTTCTCCATGGCGTGGATGATCCGCTCGGTCATTTCTTTTTCGTCCGAGGTAAAGCCGGCGTGGACCGAGGCAATGACGTAGTCGAGCTCCTTGAGGATGGAGTCGGGAAAATCAAGTTTGCCTCCTTTCAGGATGTCGCATTCCCGTGATTTGGGCCTCCAGGCGCTTGGCATCGAGCCCGTGGGCTTGAAAGGAGGATTTCGAGTGATCGGCGATACCCAACCACTCGAGCCCAAGATCGGCGGCGGCTTCGGCCATGGCCAAGAGCGTGTCCTGTCCGTCGCTGGCGACGGTGTGATTGTGCAGACAGCCGCGAATTTCGTTCCGGGTGAGGAGATCCGGAAGGTTGTTTTTTTCGGCCGCGGTAATTTCGCCGCTGTCTTCGCGCAGTTCCGGAGGGATGTAAGAGAGTCCCAGGGCGGCATGAAGATCCTTCTCCTCTTTTAACTTCATGGGGGTTTTGGACGCGCCCTTAAAGAGGCCCCATTCACTGAGATGGAGGCCGCGGTCGATAGCCCGTTGGCGGAGGGCGATGTTATGTTCCTTTGATCCGGTAAAGTGGGCCAAGGCCGTGGCCCAAGCCTCGGGAGGGATAACCCGAAGGTCGCAGGGGATCCCTCCTTGGAGAATGACGCTGGATTTGGTTTCCCCGTGGGCCACGACCTTTTCCACGTTGGGTCCGGAGATGAAAGCCTGCATGACTTCCTTGGGTTTTTTGGAGGAGGCAATCAGGTCGAGATCTTTGACAATCTCTTTTCCACGGCGGAGGCTCCCTCCGATTTCAGCCTGGAGGACGACAGGGCATTGGCGGAGGTGCGCGAGGAGAGCCTGGGCAGCGGGAAGGGCATCGCCGAGGCGGTGGAGTTTGCTGTAGCTGGCTCGACGGGCGATGGCCTCCAGGAGATTGCTGGCCGTTTTTTCGCCAAAACCATCAAGGGCGGCCAAGCGGCCGTCATGGCAGGCTTTTTGGAGGGCTTCGAGGGACTCGACTCCCAGTTTTTCCCGAAGAGCCCGAAGCTTTTTTGGACCGAGGCCGGGGAGGTCCAAGAGAGCGAGCAGTCCGGCTGGAATGGAGGAGCGGAGCTGCTCGAGATAAGGGAGTTTGCCGGTCTTGACGAGAGTGGTGATCTTTTCCCGGAGGGCCTCGCCGATTCCCGGCAGTTCACTCAACCGCTCCGTGCGGACGAGGTCCTCGAGATCCGCGGGGGTGGTTTCGAGGGTTCTGGCGGCGGCAAGGTAGGCCCGGCATTTGAAGGGGTTTTCCCCCTGAAGTTCAAGGATCGTGCCAATTTCGCGTAGGGCGGCGGCGGCCTGATCCTTGGTCATAGGGCAAAGTTATCCACACTTTCGGGCCAGAGGCAGGGTAAATGATGGGTTGCGATTGATCGGACGCCGGAAGCAGGGGATGCTGGGTCGGGTAAAATCATGAGCGCGGCTTTCAACGACTATGTTCTGACGACCAGTGCGGAGCAGGGATGGGTGACGGCCGAGCAGGTCAGCCAGCTCAAGGTTCTCTTGGGAGCCAATCCAAAAATGGCAGCCTTGGATTTGATTGAGGAGCAACAGTTGATGGCGGAGGAGAATATCCGGGTTCTTCGGGATCTGATTGACCAAGCCGCAGGGGGAGGCGAATCGCAGGATAACAGCGCGGTCCGTGCTTATTTGGAAATCGCCATACAAACCGGCGCCAGCGACCTGCATCTGGGTCCGGACGCCCCTGCCTTGACCCGCATCCACGGCCAATTGACTCCCTTGGAGGGACCGGAAGCTCGGCCCCTTACGAAGGAAGAGACGGAACAGTTGGCGCGTTCGTTTTTGACGTCCAAGCAAGCGGCCAAGGTGGAGGAAACCGGATCGATTGACTTTTGTTATGATGCGGAGGGGTTGGGGCGTTTTCGAACCAGTGTGGTCAGGCAAAGAAGGGGTTGGGAGTCTGTGTTCCGGGTCATTTCCAGCAAGATACGATCGATGGATGAACTGGGTTTGCCCGGGGTTTTGAAGACTTTAACCCGGTACCATAATGGTTTGGTTTTGGTGACCGGGGCGGTGGGAAGCGGAAAGTCCACCACGCTGGCCGCCATGGTGGATCACATTAATCAGGAGCGCAAAGATCACATCATTACCCTGGAGGATCCGATTGAGTATGTCTTCACTCCGGCGGGCTGCCAGGTATCCCAGCGAGAGATCGGAAGCAATAGCGCAAGTTTTTCCAGCGCCTTGCGGGCGGCCTTGCGGGAGGATCCGGACGTGATCATGGTGGGGGAGATGCGCGATCTGGAGACGATTTCGCTGGCGATCAGCGCTTCGGAAACGGGGCATTTGGTGTTGGGAACGTTGCACACCAGTACGGCGGCTCGGACACTGGATCGGCTGCTTGATGTGTTTCCCATCGAGCAACAGTCCCAGATTCGAACCATGGTCAGCGAATCCCTGCGCGGGATTGTCTGCCAACAGTTGATTCCCACGAAAGACGGGCACGGACGCTGCCTGGCCTTGGAGGTTTTGGTGAACACTCCCGCGATTGGGAATCTGATCCGTGAGGCCAAGACCTTCATGTTGCCCGGGGTCATGCAGACCGGAAAAAAACTGGGGATGAAGCTGATGGATGACAGCCTGCAGGAATTGCTGGATAGAAATCTCATTACGCCAGAGGAGGCTTACCGGAGGGCGGAAAACAAGAAACAGTTTGCCGCCGGATTTGCCGGTCAACTCAAATGAAGCATCCGATCGACGAGCTTTTTGGAATTCTGGTGGAAAAAGGGGGGAGCGATCTTCATCTGCTCGAGTCACAACCGCCCAAGATCCGTCGGCACGGAGAGGTGGTCTCCATCCGGGACGGGGTGTTGACCCGGGATGAGATGGTCCGGCTCCTGCAGCCCATCTGCTCCCCGCCTGCCTGGAAGAAGTTCACGGAAACCGGTGATTTGGATTTTGCCTACGAGATGGACGAGTCGAACCGGTTCCGATGCAACTTTTACAAGCAGTTGCACGGGTATGGCGCGGTCTTCCGGATTATTCCCACCAAGATCAAGACCTTGAAAGAGCTGGGGGTTCCCCCGGTCATTGAGAGTTTCGGCACTTACAAATCCGGGCTGATTCTGGTGACTGGGCCGACGGGCTCGGGAAAATCCACCACCTTGGCGGCGGTGGTGGATTCGATTAACACCCACTACGCCCGCCATATCGTGACCATCGAGGAGCCGATTGAGTTTGTGCACCCGAACAAGAAATCCGTCATCACCCAGCGTGAAGTGCCGAACGAAACTCCCAGTTTCGCGACCGGCCTGAAAGCGGCCTTGCGTGAGGATGCGGACGTGGTGTTGGTGGGAGAGATGCGGGATCTGGAGACGATCGCCTTGGCCCTGACGGCCGCCGAGACCGGGCTGCTCGTTTTCGGCACGCTCCACACCAACAATGCCCGGAAAACGGTCGACCGTATCATCGATGCCTTTCCCAGTGACCAGCAGGAGCAGATCCGGACGATGCTGGCCAATTCCCTGCGGGCCGTGTGCGCCCAACTCCTGTTGAAGCGTTCCGATGGAGGTGGGCGTCTGGCGGTGAATGAGATCCTGATCGGAAACAATGCGGTGTCCGCCATTATCCGGGAGGGTGCGACCATGAAGTTGAGTGATGTTTTGAAAACGGGCAAGTCGGAGGGGATGCAACTGATGGACGATGCGATCGACGGTCACCTCAAAGCCGGGCGGATTTCCCCCATGGAGGCGTACATGAAGGCCATTGATAAGCTCAGGTTTCAGGACCTTCTGCCCAAAGACTCGGGAATCGGATGAGTTGCGAAGCGGAGATGTCGATGGCTTTGACCCGGGCCGTGTCGCGTTGTCGGGAGGGTCGGGAGATGACCGCGCTGGAGACGGAGGAACTGGTGGCCTCTTTGGCAGACCCCAAGTTGGATGATCAGGCTAAAGCTGATTTTTTGATCGCTTGGGCGGTCAAAGGCGAGACGGCGAGGGAATTGGCGGGCATGGCACGGGCTTTTCTGGCCAGGGGAAAAGGGGCGGGTTTGTCCGGGCAATGGGGGGGGAAACCTTTGGCCGACTGTTGTGGGACAGGCGGGGGCGGGCGACCGATGGTCAATATTTCGACGGCGGCCGGGATGGTGGCAGCGGCGGCGGGATTGCCGGTGGCGAAGCATGGGAATCGCGGAATCACCCGGGCCAGTGGAAGCGCGGATGCTTTGAGTGCGCTTGCCTTGAGGGGGGTAAAAGATGCCGGGGAACTGGCTGATTGTCTGGCGCAGGTGGGTTGTGCCTTTCTTTATGCGCCCGATTTCCATCCCGCGTTTGCCGGAGTGGCGGGCGCCAGAAAAATCCTCGCGACCCAAGGCAAGAGGACGGCTTTTCACCTTTTGGGACCTTTGGTCAATCCGGCTTTTCCGGAGGTGCGGATCATTGGTGTTTTTCGGGAAGAGGATATAGCCAAGCTCTTTGGGGCACTGGAGATCCTGGGGGCGGACTCTTTTGCCATCGTGTACGGGGAGGATGAAAAAGGGGCTCCGCTGGGGGAACTCTCCCCGCTGGGGAGAAACCGTCTGGTGGGAAAAAAGCAGGGCAAGAGCTTTGACCTGACGGAAGGAGAGTCCGTCGGCGGTAGTGTATCCTCGAAAGATCTGGAGGTCGCTCATGCGGATGAGAGTGCCGCCAAAATGGAGGCGGCGCTCGTCGGGGACGGGTCCAAAGTGGTGAGTGGATCGGTGGCGTGGAATGCGGGGGTGATGCTATGGCTGGGCGAATTGACGGCCAACTGGGCAGAGGGACGAAAACTGGCGGA
>RGYX01000082.1 GCA_010031845.1 Verrucomicrobiota bacterium | reverse complement strand
GGCATTGATCAGGGCCAAACCGTTTTTCGGGACGGTCTGGAGAAGTTGCCGGAAGGATTTCTGGATGGCGGCGATATCGGGATAGATGTCGGCGTGGTCAAATTCGACGTTATTGAGGATGACCAGCTCGGGAAGGTAGTGGAGAAACTTGCTCCGCTTGTCGGCGAACGAGGTGTCGTACTCATCGCCTTCCAGAACCCAGAAGGGGCCCTTGCCGTGATGGCATCCCCCGGGAAGGTCCACCGGAACACCGCCGATGAACCAGCTGGGCTGCAAGCCGCCTTTTTCCAGAAGGAAAGCCAGCATAGTCGACGTGGTGGTTTTGCCGTGGGTTCCGGTGACGACCAGATTGCGTGAGCGGTAAAGAAACCAACCCCGGAGAAGTTCCGGCAGGGAAACAAACGGGATGCGGTGCGTTAGAACGGCTTCCAGTTCTGGATTCCCGCGGGAGAGGGCGTTACCCACAATGGCCAGGTCTGGCTTGGGGGTTAGATTCTTCTCGTCATAACCTTCGTGAAAGATGATTCCTCGGTCACGGAGAAAATCTGACATTGGCGGGTAGACCGCCTGGTCGGATCCGGTGACATGGAGTCCGATCTCACGGAACATGGCCGCCACCGTTCCCATGCCGGTTCCGGCAATCCCGAGGAAGTGGAGGTGTTTAAGATGGGCGCGATCCAGCATGGTACCTCTCTTCGGATGGAGGATGGAGGCTCAAGAGTCGAGCAAAACCCTTAGAAGCGCAGGACAAGGTCAGCCCCATGGGTGAACTTTTCCAGGTCTCCCTCGGGCAAGTTGTGGAGAGAGAGCCCGGAAATGGATCGGGAGAAGCCCGAAGGGACGTAAACTTGGGTCTGCGGGGAGTGGAGCGATTCCCAAGAAGAGGGGGAACCTCCGAATTCAGGCTCCAACAGAAGCAGGGCACCTTGTTGCAGGACGAAATCCAGCTGAAACCGGCCCGTGGCGGAGAGACCGGCTGCCAGGCGAAACGCCTCTTCCGCGAGCCGTCTTTTGCCGCCTGGAGCCGTCTGGCAAATGACCACCAACCGTTTCATGCAGGAGAAAAGGTGTGGATGGTGGAGGCCCGTTCGATTAATTCCGCCAGAAGTCCGGGACCCCCCAAGGTTACGCCTTCCCATCCGGATCCCGCGATGGTTTCGGCTGCCCTCGGGCAGGCAAAGAGGCGAATCATCCGATCCTTCAACCGGACATCCGCCAGGGATCGGGCTCCCTCATGGAGGCAGTAGACGGAGAGATCATTCATCGTTGATCGATTGCTTTGGAGCCGTCGCCAGAAATCAGCGGTCGCAGGATGGTCCGGTGGGGAGGCGAGAATCAGGAGGGTGTTCAACTTCCATACTCTAAACGAACCGCGCCCGATGATAAAGCGGAGGGGGTGGGTCTTGGGGCTGGTGATTTAAGGAGGTTCTGGCAGGAAGGTCTCATGCGGATTGCCATTTTGGGAGCCGGGATCAGTGGTTTGGTTTGCGCGCGTGCGCTGGCTCAAGCCGGTCATCACGCGACCGTTTGGGAAAAGTCCAGGAGCCTGGGAGGACGTTGTGCCAGCCGTAAGTTTGGCGACCATGTGGTGGATCATGGGGTGCAATACTTCACTCTGCGCGACCCCAAAGTCAGGGAAGAGGTCCTGAGGTTGTGCGGGTCCAAATTAAAGGTTCTCCCCAATCCCATCCTCTTGGCCGGCCAGGAGGGGGAGCTCTATCGGGCGGGTGAGGAGAGGTTCTATGTTCAGGATGGAAATAACCGCTTGGGAACCCTTCTGGCGGAGGGGGTTTTGGTGAGGAGGGAGGCGGAAGTCAAAAGGATCGAGAAAGCCGGCAAGAAGTGGCGGGTGCAAGGGGAAGAGTATGATGCCGTGGTGAGTTCCTGTCCGTGGCCCCAGACCGCGGCACTGCTAGGAAAAAAAACCTCCTCCCCGGTTTACGATCCTTGTCTGACGGTGTTGCTGGAATACCTTGTCGCCCGGGAGGATGCCGGGGGTCAATCCGCTTACGCCCGGATGGATCCAACCGGACGGGATCCGCTGGCGTGGACCGCGTGTGAGAATGTGAAGATCGGAAGAATCATGGAGGGAAGCACGGTGTACGTCATTCAAGCCTCCCCGAACTACAGTCGGGATCATCTGGAGCAATCCCCGGAATATTGGGCCAGCGATCTGCAGGTTCTTCTGGAAAAACTCTGGCATCTGGATCCGGACAAGCGCGGGTCGGTCTTTGCCCACCGGTGGAGGTATGCACGTTCTTGTGTTGATCGGGAAATGCCGCGCGAACTTCCCGCAGGAATTCACCTTTGTGGGGATTCCGTCTGCGAATCCCGCCTGGAAGCGGTTTGGCAAAGCGGTTGGGAAACCGCCCAAAAGATCCTCGGTTAAGGTGTCCGCGGTTTGACCGGCACGCGGAGCAGTTGTCCGGGTACAAGGAGATCAGGGTCGTCCATCGGATTCAGAAGGAGGATATCCTCCACTCCCACGTTAAACCGGCGGGCAATGGTGGTGAGGGAATCCCCACGACGGATGGTGTAGAGAATGGGCTCCGGGGGGATCACCACTTCCACCGGTTTTTCCTCCGGCTCCACAGGGGAGGTGGTCTTGGCAGTTTTGGGAAGGGAGGAGCTGAGTAAGGGCGGCGGTGCGGGTGGAAGATTGGCAAAGCCGTAATCGAACAACAGGCGTGTGTCTTGCCACTTGTTGGCGCTCTTGAGCAGGGTGAGACGCAACTCCCGCCCGTCCCGGGTGGCGGAGGCGGCGTAGGTATGGCGTGCCTCATAGGTCCAACCGGTTTTGGCGGGCCCCATGCCGGGGTACACCCCGAGAAGTTTGTTGTGATTGCGCATGTGCTGGAGACCGATGGCTGTTTTCAGATTGTAGATCTGGGTCTGGGCGATTTGGCGTAATTCCGGTTTGGTAAGGAAGGAGTTGAATAAAACCATCAGATCGTGGGCCGTGGTTTTTTGAGGTTGGCCGGGAAGACCATGGGGATTGGCAAACCGAGTTCGAAGCATGCCCAATTTGACGGCCTGGGTGTTCATTTCGGCCACGAAGCGATCGACCGATCCGGACGTGCTTCGGGCCAGAGCCATGGCGCTGTCGTTATCGGAACCGATGATGATGGAGCGGAGTAGTTCGCTGATGGGAACGGTTTCGCCCGGTCGCAGCGGAACCGTGCTGGGTTCGACCCGGGTATCCTGGGGCTCCACTGTGACCATGCCTTTCCCTGCCGTCTTTTCATAAACGATCAGGGCCGTCATTAGCTTGACCGTGCTGGCGGGAGGAAAGGTGTCGTCGATGTTCTTCGCGTACAGAACCTGTCCGGTAAGCGGATCCATCAACAGGGCGGACTTGGCCAACAGTTCCTCGTTTACTTTCTCCAAGGTCGGAGGTTTCGGGGGAGGGGTCAGCGGGGCAGAGAAGCCATGGATCGACCCGAGGAGGATGCATAAACATGCCCAACCGGAAAAACGAATCATGGAATCCGCCAGAGATTGGGGAATTGAGTCAGGCGACGGCAGGAACCTTTTTGGACCAGGAACACATCTTCGATCCGGACTCCACCGATTCCAGGAACATAGAGTCCGGGTTCAAGGGTGATGACTGTGCTCATGGGAAGGGAGGCGACGGCGAAACGGGGCGATTCATGAATCTCCAAGCCGAGGCCGTGACCCACCCCGTGAAAAAACCCCTGCCATCGTCCCTTTTGAATCCCTGTGGGATAGCCCTGAGCGGTGAACCAATGTCTTAGATCCTGCTGAATCTTTGCACCATCGGCTCCGGCACGAGTTTGGCGAATGACCCGCATTTGCCCTTGGTGAACTGTTTCCCGCAAATGGCTTAATCGGTCGGACGGCGTACCCTTGACCAACGTGCGGGTGATGTCGCCAAAATAACCGGTGCGCGGGTTGCGCGGAAAGATATCCAAGATGATGGCCTGATGGGCCCGAAGAGGGCCGGAACCGCGTTCGTGGGGATCGCAGGCCTGATTTCCGCCCGCCACGATGGTGTCCTTGGCGATGGCGCCGTGGCGGAGGCAGGCGACCTCCATCTCCGCCCGAAGCATTTCTGAGGTCAGGGTTGATCCATTCCAACGGAGAACCTTGTTCTTTCCAATCCGGGAGGAACGAAGCACCTCGACGGCACGGGAGAGGCCGGCCTCGGCGGAGCGGATGGCCGAAGTGATGGCCTGAATTTCCTTGGTGGTTTTGCGGATTCGTTCGGGAAAAAAGGGCTCGGAAATGGGGTGAAGCCGAACTCCAAACTTTGCCATTGGTTGGGCCAAGCCGATGGGAAATGAGCCGGGAACCACGGCGCGAAAAATTCCATGTCGGCGGAGAACGGATGCCAATAGTTGGGGATAGGGGCATTTCCTGGGTCCCAGGCGCTTTTCTTCGGCGCTGAGGTCGAGGCACTGATCCACTCGGGCGGTCCGACGTGCGCGGTCGATCTCCAGCGGTCCGAGAAGGGTGAAGGTTTTTCCGGAGCGGGTCTGGAACCAGGCAAAATCGTCGGGAACAAAAAGACCCGTGGCATAGGTAAGATCGGGAAAGCGGTCGGTGTTGCCGACGATGAGACGGGCGACCTTGGGCACGGTCAGGAGGATTTGAGAAGGGCGCCGGCCAGGAAGCCGGCCAGGAGAAAGGCCAGAAGCACCATCGGAATCCGCAGGTCCAAACCGAAGAGGAAGAAATCAAGGTGAAGAAAGCCTGACTGGCGGGCGAGAAGGGCCACGGCGGTGGCTAGGGTTCCCAAAGATACGATTCGGTGGCGGTTCATGGTAGGGCTTGGATCCCAGATTTCATCGGGTATGGGTGTGGGATGTCAATTGCAACACGTACGGGGGATGAGGGTACCACCGGGTTAATGTACGGTAGGAGGGTAAGGAAAGACAGCCCACGGGTGGAGGCTTACGGGGAGGTGGATGAACTCAACGCCTGCTTGGGATTGGCCCGGTCCCAGGCCTCCCGGGAGGTGCGGGGGATCCTCGAGACGATACAAAAAGCCCTGGTGGGTTTGATGGGGGAGTTGGCCGTTTTGCCCAAGGACCTGGCCCGATATGAGGAGGATGGATATGCCCGTCTCAAGGAGGAGGATCTCGCTTTTTTGGATGGGCAGATTGAACTTTTGGAAAGTCGTGCCCCGCAGGCACAAGGTTGGTCCATGCCGGGAGGAAGCGTGGTGGGGGCGGCGTTGGATCTGGCCCGAACGGTCTG
>RGYX01000081.1 GCA_010031845.1 Verrucomicrobiota bacterium | reverse complement strand
ACCCTGTATGACACCTATGGGTTCCCGCTGGACCTCACCCAACTTTTGGCGCGGGAGCGGGGAATCGCGGTGGACGCCGCAGGATTTGAAAAATCGATGGAGGCACAGCGTGCGAGGGCGCGACAGTCGCAGAACAAGACCACGATCAAGGTGGAGGATGAGATCGGACCGGATTTTCCAACCGTATTCACGGGGTATGAAAAAACGGAGGAGCCAAAGGTGGAGAAGGTGGCGGCCGAGGCTCTGAAAGAGGTGGGACCCGCGGGTGCGAAGGGCCGGGTGTTTTTAGGGCAGACACCGTTTTATGGTGAAATGGGGGGGCAGGTAGGAGACACGGGGTGGATCGAATGGGATGGGAAAAAAGTAAAAGTGGTGGCCACGATTCGCGGGGCGGGAGGAGTGCCGGTGCATTTGACGGAGACGGTGGTGGAGGCCAAAGGTCCGGTGAGGGTGTCTTTGGACAAGGAAAGGCGCTCAAGAATCGGCGTGTTGGGAGAGGGAGTCAGACAAAAGGGGTCGTATGTGGGTCCGGACCGGCTGCGCTTTGACTTTGCCCATCTGAAGGCGATGACGGCGGAGGAGTTGGCGAAGGTGGAGTCTCAGGTCAACGAAAAGGTAAAAGCGGATGTGGCGGTGAAGTGCGGAGAGAGGCCCTATGCCGAAGTGAAGGATGATCCGACGATTCTGCAGTTCTTTGGGGACAAATACGGAACAACGGTGCGGGTGGTGGATATCGGCGGTTTTTCCAAGGAGTTGTGCGGAGGGACGCATGTCCGGTCGACTGGAAAGATTGGGGCGATCCGGGTCATCGGAGAGTCGGCGATTGCGGCGGGGGTACGAAGGATTGAGGCGGTATCCGGGGTGGCCTTGGCTGATTGGTGTCGTGAGGAGATGAAGAAACAAGACGAGAGGGCAGCCTCGTTGGAAAAGAAAAAAGCAGGAACGGGACTGATTTCCAAGGAAGGCGGGAAGGAAACACCGGAGCAGCTCTGGGATCTGGTCAGGAAACGGGAAGGGGAGATTGCCAAGGCAGAGGAGACGTTGCGGGAGGGGGACAAACAGGCGGCGAAGAGGCAGACGGCGGAGTGGCAGAAGCTGGCAGAACAGCAGGCCAAGGAGCTTTGGGGGGGTGCGAGGGTTTTGGGAGGAGTGCGTTGGATCGGGAAAGATCTGGGAGAGGTGGCCGCCGGATACCTGCCCGTTCTGGCCGATCGTCTGAAGCGTGAGGGGGAGGCGGTGATCTTTCTGGCGGGCCAGGCGGAGGGCAAGGTGCCTTTAATTGCAGTTTGTACTCCGGCGGCTGCGAAAAAAGTTCAAGCGGGTAAGATGATCCAACTGGCGGCTCCGAAGGTGGGGGGTAAGGGTGGCGGAAAGCCGGATGCCGCCCAAGGTTCAGGTTCGAATCCTCAAGGCATTTCCGAGGCTTTGGCCGAGGCGGAGAAGATGGTGATGGGAGTGCTTGGGGGTGGCGCATGAAAAAACTTCAGGGCGCAGATCGGATCGAGGAAGTCATCGCGGCCATGAGAAGGGGAGAGATGGTGATCATGACCGATGATGCGGGTCGGGAAAACGAGGGGGATCTGGTTTTATCGGCCCGAGGGGTGACCCCGGCCTTGATCAACTTTATGGCCAAAGAGGGGAGAGGGCTGATCTGTGCACCTGTTTCCCAGGCCCGTGCCGAGAAGCTTGGGCTGACGCGAATGGTGGTGAGGAACGAAGAGCGATTTGGCACGGATTTCACCGTCTCGGTGGACGCCGCTCGGGGAATCACCACCGGGATCAGTGCGCATGACCGGGCCGCGACATTGAGGGTCTTGGGAAAAAATAATCCGAAAGCGGAGGATTTGGTCCAGCCGGGGCATATTTTCCCGGTGCGGGCAAAGGAGGGAGGGGTATTGGTTCGGGCTGGGCACACCGAAGCGGCGGTAGACCTGGCCAAGTTAGCCGGGCATGGCGACGCAGCGGTCATTTGTGAAATTCTGAATCCGGACGGGTCCATGGCGAGGTGGGCCGATCTGATGGAATTTAAAAAGAAACACGGCCTTAAGCTGGGGACGATCCAAGGCCTGATCGAATATCGCAGGAGAAAGGAACGGTTGGTGGTCAGGGAACAGGTGGTGAAACTCCCCACGGATTATGGGATGTTTGATCTTTATCTCTACCGAACGGTGACGGATGGAAGTCATCATTTGGCCTTGGTGAAAGGAAAGCCGAAGGCGAAGGATGCAGTCTTGGTGCGGGTGCATAGCGAGTGCCTGACGGGGGATGTTTTTGCATCAAAACGATGCGATTGTGGAAACCAGTTGCACGATGCTTTGCGGAGAATTGAGCAGGAAGGGAAGGGGGTGTTGGTTTACATGCGGCAGGAGGGCAGGGGGATCGGGTTGCCGGCTAAGATTCACGCTTATCGGCTGCAGGAAAAGGGGCTCGATACGGTGGAAGCCAACCGAAAGCTGGGATATTCGCCCGATTTGCGGGAGTACGGGATCGGGGCGCAGATTCTTACCGATCTGGGGGTGCGAAGGATGCGGTTAATGACCAACAACCCGAAGAAAGTGGTGGGGTTGGCAGGGTACGGGTTGGAGTTGGTGGATCAGGTGCCGATCAAGACCAAGCCGAACCCGCACAACCGGAAATATTTGGCCACAAAAAAGAAGAGAATGGGGCATCGACTATGAAAAAGGGGCGTTTTGTCGTCGTGGTGGCCGAGTATCATCAAAAATACGCCGACGGGATGGTGCAAGCGGCCCGTAAGGCGTTGCGCAGGCACCGGGTGGAGGTGGTGCGGGTGCCGGGGACGTTTGAAGTTCCGCTGGCGGTGAAGCGTGCACTCAAGAAAAAGCCGGATGCCGTGCTGGCGTTGGGATTGGTGTGGCAGGGGGAGACGGCCCATGCGGATCTGATTCTCAAGTCGGCGACAGAGGCCCTCATGAGAATGATGCTGGAGACCGAGATTCCCGTTTTGCATCACCTCGTGGGAGTGAAGACCGAGAGGCAGGCGAGGGAGCGTTGTTTGGGGAAACTGAATCGTGGCAAGGAAGCGGCGGAAGCGGCGTTGCGTGTGTGGAAGCTGAAGGGGGCGGGTCGTGGCCGGTAAGCGTAGGGAGGGAAGGATTCTGGCGGCCCAGTTCCTCTACATGAGGGAGGTGGGGGTGGAGGGAGTTTCGCTCGATCAGGCTCTGAAGGATCTGTGGGAGCAGACCGAGGCGGAGAAACCGGCGCAGGAATTTGCGGAGAAGAGAATCCGGTCGGTCATCGAAAAGCAATCGGAGGTGGATGCGGAGCTGAGGAAGTTGGTGACGAACTGGGATCCGGAACGGATGGCGCCGGTGGATCGGGCGATTTTGCGGTTGGCTTTGTGGGAGATGAAATTTGCCGACGACGTCCCTCCCATCTCGGCTTTGAACGAGGCGATTGAGGTGGCCAAGGCTTTAAGCACGGAGGAGTCGGGGCGGTTTGTGAACGGGGTGTTGGACCGGGCGAGGGCAACCTTAGGAAGGCCGGAGAGAGAGATCACCCGTTCCACGAATTAGGTTGAGGTTCAAGTTGAGGAGAGGACAGCAGCAGACGCCAGACGAGCGTTGGATGAAAAGGGCGGTGGAGTTGGCGAAAAAGGCTGGGGAGGCCACGAGACCGAATCCGAGGGTGGGGGCAATCTTGGTGAAAGGCGGGAAGATGGTGGGGGCAGGATATCACAGGAGGGCGGGTTTGCCGCATGCGGAGATCGAGGCAATTCATCAAGCGGGGGTGAGGGCAAAGGGTGCGGACCTCTATGTGACTTTGGAGCCATGCTCCAGCCATGGGAGAACCCCTCCGTGCACGGATGCGATCATCGAGGCGAGGGTGAGGAGAGTGATTTACGGATCCGGGGATGAGGACCCGAGGAATCAGGGAAAAGCGGATCGAATCCTAAGAAAAGCAGGAATTGGGGTAACGCGAGGGGTTCTGGAAGGTGAGTGCCAGAGGATCAATGGTGATTATCGGCACTGGACGACGAGGAGGGAGCCATGGGTCATCTTGAAGCTGGCGATGACCATGGATGGGTATCTTGTGGTGCCAGGGAGAAGATGGGTGACGGGGGCGCAAGCTGCGGGTCGGCTGTGATGCCATTCTGGTGGGCGCCCAAACCGTACGCCAAGACAACCCTCGGCTCACGCTCCGAAAAACATTTCGACATTCTGCAGACTGTCGAAATGTCGGTGGAGTGCAGCCTTGGAGGGTCGTGGTGACGAGATCAGGCAAGCTGCCAAAAGGGGCAAATCTCTTTCGGGACCGATATAAAAATCGGACCTTGGTGTATCGCAAAAAAAAGTGGCCCGAAGTTTTGCGGGATCTCCATCGCAAAGGGGTTTCGCGTCTTTTGGTGGAAGGTGGAGCGGAGGTGGGAGAGGGGCTTGTGGATTCAGGAAAAGTGAATGAGGCAGTGATTTATCTGGCTCCGATTCTGGTGGGGGAATCTGGGAGGGGATTGCCCCGAATTCAAAATTGGGCGGATTGGGGATGGAGGGAGGCGGTCACATCCAGCGCGGGACAAGACCTGTGCTTGCGTGGCAAGCTCGGAGGGGCGAAGTAAGAGTATGTTCACGGGCATCGTAGCCGAGGCTGGGGTGGTCCAAGCGGTTACTCGCCGGGGGAAGGGGTGGAGTTTGGAGGTGGAGGGCGGCTCCATTATTGCAGGCTTGAAGGTTGGGGACAGCGTGGCGGTCAATGGATGCTGTCTGACCGTAACTGAGTTAAAGGGCAAGCAGCTGGCTTTTGATCTTTTGGATGAGACCAAGGAGAAGACAAATCTGCAGTCTGCCCGGGTCGGATCCCGGGTGAATCTGGAGGGCTCCCTGAAGGCGGATGGCAAGCTGGGGGGTCACTTTGTCACGGGTCATATCGATGGGATGGCCCAAGTCACAAAGTGGGCGAGGTCAGGGGAGGATTGGGAGCTGGAGGCGGAGGTGCCCGAGGGGTTGGAGCGTTATCTGGTGCCGAAGGGGTGTGTGGCCGTCGATGGAATCAGTTTGACCATCGGCAGGGTAGAGAAACGAAGGTTCAATGTCTGGATCATTCCCCACACCTATGAGGTCACGACCCTGCGGGACCGGAATGAAGGGGATAAAGTGAATCTGGAGTGCGACCTGCTGGCCAAGTATGTTGAGAAGATGACTGGAGCCAAGAAATGAGCGGAGTGCCTCCTGAACTGGAGAAGCTTCTCGTCCTGCAGGAGCGGGAGCAGAAGAAAATGAGGCTGGAGCGG
>RGYX01000009.1 GCA_010031845.1 Verrucomicrobiota bacterium | reverse complement strand
TAGACTTTCATGGTGACCACCGCGTTGGCGACCCTTAGGTCCTTGGGAGTGATGTCGCCCGCCAAGGTCGGTTGCCCGCTCAGGGCGAACTGAGAGGCATTGGCACCGGTGAGGGTCATGGCGGTGGTGACAGCGATTCCCGTGCCCACATCCTTCGAGGCAAAGAGGCCGGCGGTATCGTTGGCGAGAGCGACGCCCGAGGACACCGCCCCTGAAAGAAAAGCGCCCACAATCGACGCCGATTTTGTGCCATCATAAATTTTCGGAGTAATGGAAGCTCCGGCAACCGACAACAAAGTGATTTGCGTGGCGCCGCCTGCCGGAATGGCCTGCTGGCTGTTATTGGGTGGCGGAACGGGAAGGGTGGGAATGCTCGGTCCGGCAGAACCGCCACCTCCGCCAGCCACGCCGGTGGGCGTGACAGGTCCGCCGGAACCTCCGCCGCCGGACGCCGTGTTGATGTTGGCCAAGTTTATATTATTGGGGATGTTGTTGGCCCCGGGCTGATTGACCGCCATGGGAAAGGACAGCTGAAAGGGATTGGGCAAAGGCGAAACCGCGGTTAGCAGTTGCCCTCCCGAGCCCAGAGCCACGGCACTCGTTCCGGTGGGATTCGGGTTGTACCCCTGCAAACCGTAAGCAGTAGCCACGATTTTCGGGAAAGAAGGCAGTGGATTGGGAAAGGCGTTGATCAGCGGGCTGGTCCGGGCGATCTGGGCCACATTGACGGCATAAACCTTAGGGGCACCGGAACCCTTGGGCCCGACCACGGCCATTTGGCCCGGGGAAATCGCCACGGTCTGACCATCCGGACCCGTCACCTTGGTGACAGATCCACCTTCCAGCACAATGAGGGCAAAACCGGAATTGGCCGGCTTCAAATCAGGGTGATCACGGCAGACGATTTTTCCATCGGGTTTGATTTCCAGTTCACTTCCGCATTGGGCGCACTTGGCCGGACTGGCGGTCAACATGAAGGTGGTGCCGGAGATCGCCCCTACCACGCCCCCGGAATCGATGGTGGCACCCCCGTTACCCGGAGGCGTGTGCATCAGCATGGTGCCCTTGTCCAACTTCACGATCCGCTCCTTCGAGCTATAGGAAAAAACGCTGTTCGCTCCCAAACGTATGACGCTGCTGTCATCCGCCACCAACTCGGCCAAGGCCTGCTCCTTGGTCAATACACACTGACCTTGGGTCACCGTCTGACCGACGTCAGCGGTTTTTTTGTTTTGCCCGTCATTGTGCTCCACCAGATTCCGGACCGCCGTGATTTTGGTGGAACCAAGTTCATCAGCGACCCCATCACCAGGAACAACCATGAACAAGCAAATCCCCAAGAACCCGAAAAAAGTCCGCACCAAACGACTTAACCACATGTCACACAAAAGAATCATGCCGATTTAGTTTGGACAGCGAGGAAACAGAACCGTTGCGGATTTAATGGAAAAAAGAAAATTTTTTCCAGACGAATTCCTACGTGTAAGTGCTTGAAAAGTATGTGAGATGGCTCGACCTAAATTCACAATAATATCCTAGTAATGGGTCTTTTTTTTTCAATACCCCGCGAGCTTTTTTTATTATTTACTAAATATGTTTATCAAAATGACGCTATCAATTACTCATCAATATCTTATAAATGTTTTATAAATAAATAATCCAACCGCATTTTTGCAAAAAATATCGATTTTTTTATCAGAGAACCATCAGAGTTAACTTGGAGTCGGTTAGTTAAGACAAATACCCTCAATACAACCGATGGTATTGAGGGATAAAGACAGTCCCTATTTGGCAATTCCGATGGGCGCCTATTTTGGATTTACTGCTGACTGCCCTTTGATGACAGCTGAATTGCTTTTGCTGAGTTGGTCTTTTTTTTGCGAAACGGTGTTTTGGGCTTGGTTTGTCTTGGTCAGATCTGTCTCGTCCGTGGTGACGGTGTAAGTCAAACCACCCAAATCAATTTTGACCCAAATCAATTTTGACCGGCCCTCCTTCCGATGGTGTATCCACCACCACAATTCCCCGATCCAACTTCACCGTCCGGTCATTCGGGTCATAAGCCACGCGGCTCTTCTCGCCGATCCGCACCGTGGTGGCATCGGAGGATTTTAGCTCCGCCAGTCCCTGCTCCCCTGTCTCCACCGCTTCCCCGGACTTCAACGCATGCCCGACATCGGTCGGCGCGTTCGTGCCCTCTGCGCTCTTGGTTACCTGGTTGCGTACCGCGGTGATTTTTGTCTCTCCTTGTTCCTGAGCCGGCAGGTCCCCCACACAAAAAAAGGCGCCCCACAAGACCGGGAGCCCAAGGTTCACAACCTTTTTCATGCCAGAAAAAGGATTCACCCAAGCCGAATCCTGCCGATCGGGATTAGGCAATCGCCGCCTCAGGCCAGCCCGACCTTGGCTCGACCGCCCCGGTTATCAAGAAAGTCGACCAAAGCGGCCACGGCCCCACGGTCGAGGGAACTTCCGGCTTCAGCCATCACCGTTTTCAGGGCCTGATCCAACGACTGGGCGGAGCTTTCCTGACCCTGCCACAGATCAATCACCCGCTTGGCCACCGCCACGACTTTGGCCGTGGGCAGAATGGCGTCTCCGGCCAAACGATTCGGGAACCCGCTCCCATCCACCCGCTCCTGCGCCTGCCGAATGACTTCCGCCACCGGTCCCTCGAATTCCAAACCGGAAAGGAGATCGGCACTCCGGACAATGGCCTCCCGCAGGCGACGCTTCTCGTCCTCGTTGCGGTTGCCTCCCTTGCTCAGGAGATCGTGCGGCAGGGAGACCGTCCCCAGATTCAGTAACTCCCCGGCCAGCTCGGCCGTCTCCACTTCGGTGGGATTCAGCCCCATCTCTTCGGCGGCCCCGCGGGCCAGTTTGGCGATGAGCTTTCCGTTGGTCCGGGCGGCTTCAGCCTGCCGGCTGTCCACCTCCTTGACGAACGCCTCGATCAGCATGAATTCGGTGATGTCCTGCTCAATCAGCAGAACCCCGGGAGGATGATCCCGGTCCGCCCGCAAGGGAATGTGGTCGGTCTTGGTGTACTTCTTTTTCCCACCCTCCTCGAATTCATGGCGTCCCTTCTGCGGTTGCCATTTTCCCTCCGTCCGATCCGCCGGCCAACCGGGATAGAGGTCGTCGATGACTTGCTTGTTGATCTTCTGGTAGGCCGCGGCCCGCACGGGTCCGATGACGGCGGGCATGGTTTTGCCGGCCACCTCCTCCGTGGCGATGCCGGCTGCCTCAGCCAGGGTGCGGTTGGCAAAACTGTACTTCCCTCCCCCATCCACCGCCGCGATGGCCGTGGGCTGGTTGTCGGTGATGACGCGGAGAAATTTGGAAAACCCGGTGAACCTCTCCGCCGCGATCTTCAAGCGCTGGGCCTCCGCCGAGGCGCGCAGTTCCGCCCCGTGCTTCCAGGCGATGACCAGGGAGACCACGGCGATGACCATCAGCAGACCAAACGAGATGAGATCTTTCCGTTGCTCCTTGATGGCGGGACCGACGGTTTCCGAAAAATCTGCGGTGCGGACCAGGGTCCATGGCGTGCCGTCGATCTTTACCCCACCGACCACGGATTTGACGTTCTGGTAGCTTTGCAGAATTCCAAAACCACCCGGCTTGCCGATGGCAAAGGCGGTGGCCCGCACTCTCGCATCGTTGGGTTCATCGGAGGAAAAGGGCTTGATCCCGTTGGGCTTTGGCAGAAGGCGCGGGGAAACATACTGGACCGTTCCGTCGCCGGTGCCGGCCTTGATCTGGGCCAGATAGATTTCGGCGCTCTTGTAGGGATCCCCCTCTTGTTGGAGGAGCGGATACAGTTCCTTGGCCACCTGTTTGATGCCGACGACATAGGCGATCGGCTTGGCGTTGTCCTTGGCATCCATGGGATAGATGGGGAGCAGGAATCCCATGCTGGGCTCGTTTTCCCGGTCGAGATGGATGTTCCACAGGCCGTTTTGGCGGGCGGCGTTTTGTTTCAACACATCGAGGAACTTGTCCTCCTTGAGGGCCGGCACGAACTCGCTCGCCACCAAGATCTGCCCTTCCGGATTGACCACCGCCAGACCGGCGATTCCATCCCGCACCACGTTGGCCTCGATCTCCAGCTTTCGCGGAGGAGTGACGAAGCCGAAATCCTCGGCCATCCGCTTGAGGTAATTACGGAGGAAGGTTTCCGCCCCTTCCCGGCGGTCGGCCGGGGTGTTGGGATCCAGCAGGGCATCGATATAAATTTTCTGGGACTCGTTGGTGGCCACGTTCCGCAGCACGTTGAATTGGGATTTGAGCCATCCTTCCACATCCTTGGCCCGGCTCTCCAAGATCAGGTTCATCTGGGTCTGCAACTTGGCCTTCTCGTCGGCAATGTTCTGATTCGCCTGCTGCCACACCAATCCGAAGCCGGCCAAGGCAAACACCACCAGAAAAACACCGGCCGCCACCGTGGTCCACTTCACCGGGCGTTTGACCGGCGCCTCAGGAACTTTCGGGCCGGAAATCTTGAGTTTCGACGGATCTTGGGCGGCGGGAGTAGGGGTATCGGCCATGGGGGGAGTTCCTTTCGGTTGAAGGAAAACTATCCCTCGAAGGGGAGGCTCAGCTCAAGTATTTCCTTCACGTCCTGATGGAGTATATTCCTTTTTGTGCGAACGATTTGGATCTTCTTTTTGATCGCAGGCCTCGCCCCGACAAGCCTCTGGTCGTGGGACGGCGAGTATCAGGTGGTCCAACAGGATCCGATCGACAAGTTTCCCAAGTGGACGGGGATTCTGGCCTCGGTGGCCGAGGAACTCCAAAAAAAGGCCGACATTAATGCCCCTTATGCCGGGGGTTGGGAGGAATTTGTCCAAAAGAACCAAGCGGCCGACAGGATGGAGATGATCAAAAAGGTGAACGAAACCTTCAACTCCATGCGCTACGTGCCGGATCAAAAAAACTGGGGCGTGCCTGACCTATGGAACACTCCGGTTCAGTTCACCCAAGGACCCGATTATCTTGTCCCGGGTCGGATCAGCGGGGACTGCGAGGATCATGCCATCGCGAAATACTATGCCCTGCAGAAACTCGGCTTCACGCAGGACGAGCTCCGGATTTTGGTGGTGAAAGATCTGAACCTGGGGGTCGGTCACTGCATTCTGGGCGTCATTTACGGGGGCCAATGCCTCATCCTCGACAACCAGATCAAGAGCGTCTGGTCGGCCAGCCAGATCCAGCACTACAAGCCGATCTACGCCATCAATGAACAGCACTGGTGGCAGTTTGTTCCCGCCGGAGCCCCTGCCCCCGCCGCCGCGGGCGGAGGGGGTGGAGCCGGCCAAGGCGACTAACCCACAGGCTTTTCTTAACGGGCAAGGAAGGGCAATCTCGATGCCCTCATGCCGGAACTCGCCCCCGCTTACGAACCCTCGAAGGTCGAGGACCGCCTCTACCTTGAGTGGACCAATCGCCAGGACTACCGGGCCAATCCGCAATCCACCAAACCCGGCTACTCCATCGTCATTCCACCTCCCAACGTCACCGGGATCCTGACGCTGGGTCACGTTCTCAACAACACGATCCAGGACATCCTCGCCCGCCGTGCCCGCCTACTCGGGCGGGAAGTGCTCTGGCTCCCGGGAACCGACCATGCCGGCATTGCCACCCAAACCGTGGTGGAAAGAACCCTGAAGAAGGAGGGAAAAATCCGCCACCGGGACGACCTCGGCCGCGAGGAATTCCTCCGGCAGGTCTGGCAGTGGAAGGACAAGCACGGGGGCATCATCATTCAGCAGCTGAAAAAACTCGGGGCCTCCTGCGATTGGTCACGGGAGCGCTTCACCATGGACCCGGCCTACTCCGCCTGCGTCCAACAGGTCTTTGTCGATCTTTTTAAAAAGAAACTGATCTATCGCGGACGAAGGATGGTCAACTGGTGCCCCGTCTCGCGCACGGCCCTCTCCGACGAGGAAGTCATCATGAAGGAACAAAAGGGCCTCCTCTACCATTTCCGTGTTCCGGTGGCCGGACAGAAGGACCGCTTTCTCACCATCGCCACGACGCGACCGGAAACCATTCCGGGCGACACCGCCATCGCCGTCAACCCGAAGGACCCCCGCTATGCCTCGCTGATCGGCCAATTCGCCATCCGCCCCCTCCCCCCCGAATTGCCCGAGGATCAACGTCGCATCCCGATTATTGGGGATGAGCACGTCGACCTCGAGTTCGGCACCGGTGTTCTTAAGGTGACGCCGGCCCACGATCCTGCCGACTTCCTCATCGGCCAGCGCCACCAACTTCCTTCCCTTGAGGTGATCGACGAATCCGGCCTGATGAACACCCATGCCGGCTCGGCCTTGGTCGGACTGGATCGGACCCAAGCCCGCACCGCGGCGGCGGAGCAACTCAAGGAGCTCGGTTGGCTGGACAAGGAGGAGCCTTACACCAACCAGGTCGGCTACAGCGAACGGGCCGACGTGCCGGTGGAGCCCCGGCTTTCCGAGCAGTGGTTCCTCCGTTATCCCAGCACGGAAAGATCACGCACCATCGTCTCGACCGGGAAACTTCGTTTTTTCCCAGAGCGCTGGAGCAAGGTTTACGACCACTGGATGGAGAATCTGCAGGACTGGTGCATCAGCCGTCAGCTCTGGTGGGGCCACCGAATTCCCGTCTGGTATCGCGGGGACGAGATGCGCTGCCAGATCGAATCCCCTGGGACGGACTGGCGTCAGGATTCCGACGTACTCGACACCTGGTTCAGCTCCTGGCTCTGGCCCTTCGCCACCATGGGTTGGCCGGAAAAGACTCCAGAGCTGAAAAAGTTTTATCCGACCACCGATCTCGTCACCGGACCCGACATCATCTTTTTCTGGGTGGCCCGCATGATCATGGCCGGTTTCGAATACATGGGGGAACTTCCCTTCCGTAACGTCTATTTCACGGGACTGATCCGGGACGCCAAAGGACGGAAACTTTCCAAATCCCTCGGCAACTCGCCCGATCCCCTTGATCTGATCGCCAAGTACGGCGCGGACGGATTGCGTTTCGGCCTGCTGCGCATCGCCCCTCAGGGTGCCGACATTCGCTACGACGAGAAACAGATCGAAGAGGGGAGAAACTTTGCCAACAAACTTTGGAACGCCTGCCGCTTCCGCCAACCGCAAGGACCTTCCGACCCGAAGGCGAACCCGGCCAACCATGCCCGCACTCCCTTCTGCGATTTTCTGCTGGAAAAATTGGACGCTCTGGAGAAGGAGTTGGAACGGCTCTACACGCATTACGAGTTCAGCCAGATTGCGCAGGCGCTTTACGGCTTTGTCTGGGACGAATTCTGCGCCCGCTTTATCGAGACGGCCAAGGCGGACTTCCTCAACCCCTCCTCCCCGACCCGGGCCGGTACCCTGGCCACCGCCGACTTCGTTCTCTCGCGGGTGCTCCGACTGCTTCATCCCTATATGCCGTTCATCACCGAGGAACTTTGGCTCACGCTCGGCTTGGGAACGGAAACGATCCAGTTCTCCGGTTGGCCGAGGAGCGAAGAAGTTCGCTGGGATTCGGCCCAGGCCAAACAGGCCGCCTTCTGCTACGCCACCGCCGATGCGGGACGAAAACTCCGGGGAGAGTTCGGTCTTTCGGGATCCCAGAAACTGAAGTTCCTTCTTTTTCCGACCCCGGGTTCCAAGCCCTCTCCCGAATCCCTGCAGACGCTGGCCAAACTTCTCCAGTGCGGCTCCGTCGAACTGACCCAAACCCCGCCGAAGGCTCCCATGACCCCCGCTCCCTGGGGTGAGCTTTATCTTCCGCTGGAGGGTCTCTTGGATCCGGCCAAGGAGCGGGCCCGACTGGAAAAAGAGATCACGGCCTGCGAGGCCGCGCGGGCCCGCGAGACGGCCAAACTTTCCGATCCCAAGATGGCCGCCAAGGCTCCGCCTGAGAAACTCGAGGAGTGGCGCCGGATCGAGCGGGAAGCCACGGAGCGGATGGCTCGCTTGCAGGAACAGCTCAAACTTTTCACAACTTAATCAAACCGGCGCCCTTTTCCGCTGGGCATACCTTCCGGGATTGGGTTGTGTCCTTGCTTGATGAAACCCGGCCACACCATTCCAATCCTCGGCAAGGGGTACGTCCGCTACATCGACCACCTGGGCACGGACCTGCGCATCGTGGAATCCGCCCGCATCTCCTATAAGAGCCCCAGCAAGGGCGAGGACCAGGACAAGAAACTGCTGATCTATCTCTACAAACACCGGCACACGAGCCCCTTTGAACAGTGCTCCATCACCTTCAATATTAAGATGCCGATTTTCATCATGCGGCAGTTCGTCCGGCACCGGACCTTTCGCCTGAACGAATGGAGCGGCCGCTACTCCGAACTGGCGGACGAGTTTTACGTGCCCACCCAATGGCGCGCCGCCGACGCCAAAAACAAACAAGGCAGCCAGGTTTCCGACACCCTGAACCATCAGGCCCTCACCAAGGAGGTGGAGGATTTCAACCAGCAGGCCTACGCCACCTACCAAAACCTGCTGAAACAGGGCGTGGCCAAGGAACTGGCGCGAATGGTCCTGCCCGTGAGCATTTTCACCGAGGTCTATGTGAACTGCGACCTGCACAACCTGATTCATTTCCTCCAACTTCGTGAGGATGACCATGCCCAGCAGGAAATCCGCGAACTAAGCGCTGCCATGCGACAGATCGCCGAGACTCTTTACCCCTGGACCTTCGAGGCTTATCACAAGTACCGCATGGCGGTTTCCGAAAAGCCGAAATCTGATTGATTCTCCCAGGGGTCCTGCACCCTTTTTTCTGCCTTTGTAGGGGCGGCTATCCTTCCCCCCCGTGCCCAATGTTTGAATTATCGGTACGGACGGCTGCCCTCAGCCGTCCTAGGGCGCGTGCGGTCACGCGTCCGTACCCAAAGCCAGAACTAACCTCCACCAATTTCTATCATCGATAGGGGCGTTATTTCCTCACCGCACCCGATGCTCGACTCCCCACCCGTCTCTGCTTGAATTCGCGCATGCCTAAAAATCCGAAAAAGAACCCCAATCCTAAAACTTCCCCCTCCAATCCTTCCTCCTGCTGCGGCTCTAAAATTCTTCCATTAGGTCTGGCCGCCGGGGTTGGTTTCCTCGCCGCCTTCCTCCTTTTGCGCGGATGCCCGATGTCCTCCGGCGTTTGCCCGATCTATTCGGAGGCCTGCCCGGTCACCTCCACCCTGCAGAAAGTGAAGCTTGCCCTACAAAAAGACGATCTGACGGAGGCCCGGGGTCAGGCCGAAAAACTGGGAGACCAACTCCAGGCCAGCATGCCGGATCTGGCCGATCTGGCACAGAAACTGTCCAAAGCCCGTGATTTGACGGAGGCCCGAAACCTTCTTCAGGCCCTGGAAAAGAAGATGGTGGCGGACGTCTCCCATCCCCCGCGCAAGTGATCCGCATTCTTTGCCTTTTTTTTCTGATCATGGGATCGATGTTCAGTGCCCGGGCCGCGGACGGAATCAAGTTGGGTGATCCCATTCCCCCCGTTTCGGTTCCGGATCAGGACGGCAAGCCGTTGGATCTGGCCGCCCATGGTTCGCAGGGACTCCTGCTGGTTTTCTTTTACCCGAAAGCCAACACCCCCGGGTGCACCGCCCAAGCCTGCAGTCTGCGGGACGCCAGCGCCGAGCTGACTCAAAAAGGGGTGAAAATTGTCGGGGTCAGCGCCGACAAGCCTGAGTCCCAGAAGGAGTTTATCACCCAACAGAAACTCCCCTACCCGTTGCTGGCCGATCACGACGGCAAAATCATCAAGGCATTTGGCGTGGAAGGAATGGCCTTTGGTTTCGCCAAACGTTCCGCTTTTCTTTTCCGCGATGGCAAGCTCGTCTGGCGCGATCCAAAGGGATCAACCTCCGACCAGGGGGAGACCGTGCTGAAAGCCATCGAGGCGCTTCCTCGTTCGTGAAGTCCTTCCGCAAGGAAATCACCTTTCGCACCCCGACCCGACGCGCCTACCTCAACATCACCCCGGAGGTGGAGAGTGCCCTGAAAGAATCGGGCATCCGGGAGGGTCTCTGTCTGGTCAACGCGATGCACATTACCGCCTCGGTCTTCATCAATGACAACGAATCAGGTCTCCATGCCGACTTTGAAAAATGGCTGGAAAAACTGGCCCCGGAAAAGCCCTACTCCCAGTACCAACACAATGGGGCCGAGGACAACGCCGACGCCCACCTCAAGCGTTCCGTCATGGGGAGGGAGTGTGTGGTCGCGGTGACCGGAGGTCGCCTCGATTTCGGCCCGTGGGAACAGATCTTCTATGGGGAGTTCGACGGCAAACGGGCCAAGCGTGCTCTGATCAAAATTATCGGCGAATAACCCGGTCTTTCCCCCTTTTCCGCCCTTGCTGATGAACCTATAAAAAAATCTGTGCCCTCCATTTTCGGCAACCAGCTTCAGATCTTCACGGGGAACGCCAATCGCGAGCTCGCCCAGCGCATTGCCGAGCGAATCAAGGTTCCGCTGGGTCGCGCCACCGTCACCTCCTTCCCGGACGGTGAGACCTTCGTCAAATTTGATGAAAACATCCGAGGCAACGACGTCTTTATCGTCCAACCGACCTGCCCCCCGACCAACCAGAATTTGATGGAGCTACTGATCATGGTGGATGCCGCCCGCCGGGCCAGCGCCTTCCGGATCACCGCGGTTCTTCCCTTTTTCGGCTACGCCCGGCAGGACCGCAAAGATCAGCCGCGTGTTCCCATCACCGCCAAACTCGTCGCCAACCTGCTGGTGGCCGCCGGGGTGAACCGTGTTCTGGCGATGGATCTGCACGCCCAACAAATCCAGGGATTCTTCGACATTCCCGTCGATCATCTCTTCTGTTCGCCCGTTTTCTACAAATACATCGCCGAGAAAAAGATTCCCGATCTTGTCGTGGTCACCCCGGATGTGGGCGGGATGAAAATGGCGGCCGCCTACGCCCAGATGTTCAGCTGTGGTCTGGCGATTGTCAGCAAACGTCGGCTCAACGCCACCCAGACGGAATCCATGAACCTGATCGGTGAGGTCAAAGGCAAGAATGTGCTGCTGGTCGACGATATTACGGAAACGGCGGGAACGATCACCTCGGCGGTCGAACTGTTGCGCCGGGAAGGGGCCAAGGACTTCTACGTCGGCATCCCTCACGTGGTGCTCAATCCGATGGCGATCGAACGTTTTCAAAAGGCGAAAATCAAGGAATTGATCACCACGAACACCACACCCCAAACCGAGATTCCCGGCGTGCAGACCAAAGTGCTCTGTGTCGCCCCCCTGCTGGCCGATGCCATCCAACGGATCCACAACGGGGAATCCGTCTCTTCCCTGTTTGAAATCCGCGCCGGCGTTAAGACGTAAACAAAATCCTCAGGATACAACACTGGAACTTCGGTAAGGCTCGCTGGGCACGCGAACCAAAGTGCATCCGGAAAAAGCCGTTACTGCCCCAAAACGTAGGCAAAGAGCAGCGGGGCCACGATCGTTGCATCCGACTCGATGACGAACTGGGGAGTGTTCACCCCCAACTTGCCCCAAGTGATCTTCTCGTTGGGCACCGCACCGGAATAGGAGCCATAACTGGTGGTTGAATCGCTGATCTGGCAGAAGTAAGCCCAAAGCGGAACGCCCGATTTCTTCAGGTCCTGATGCAGCATTGGCACCACACAGATCGGAAAGTCACCCGCAATGCCCCCGCCGATTTGGAAGAATCCAAGCGGGGTCTTTTGCGTCTTCTGATACCAATCGGAAAAATGAATCATGTACTCGATTCCGCTGCGGATCAGCGTCGGTGACTTCACCTCCTTCTGGATGCAGGCGGCGGCAAACATGTTTCCCAAGGTGGAGTCTTCCCATCCCGGCACAATGATCGGAAGGTTTTTTTCGGCGGCCGCCATCATCCAGGAATCCTTGGGGTCGATCTGATAATACTTTTTCAGCAGCCCCTTTTGCAGAACCTCGTAAAAGTACTCGTGGGGAAACTTTCGCAAACCCGCCTTCTCGTCCCGTTTCCAAAGCTCAAGGATCGTGCCCTCGATCCGTCTCATGGCCTCATGCTCCGGGATACAGGTGTCGGTCACGCGGTTGAGATGATCCTGGAGGAGCTTTTCCTCGTCTTTGCCGGTCAGGTAACGATACCCCGGAATCCGGCGGTAATGATCATGGGCCACGAGGTTGTAGACATCCTCCTCAAGGTTCGCGCCGGTGCAGCTGATCGCATGAACTTTGCCCTGCCGGATCATTTCCGCGAGGGAGATCCCCAACTCGGCGGTGCTCATCGCCCCGGCCAAAGTGACCAGCATGCGGCCGCCGTCGTCCAAAAGTTTGCGGTAAGCGGTGGCGGCGTCCTTCACCACCGCGGCGTTGAAATGACGATAATGTCTGTCGATGAATTTCGAAACCGGTCCTACTGCCATGCAACTCCTATTTGAAGCCTCCCGGGGACATGATGACAAGCTATTCCGACCTTTTTTCCTTTTTTTGTGTGCGTAAGTGGGGATCAAAAAAATGATCCAACGCGAGAAACATGGACTTGGCGTGTCGGGCAAAAAAGATGCAGGCAAAGGGTGCC
>RGYX01000080.1 GCA_010031845.1 Verrucomicrobiota bacterium | reverse complement strand
ACAATCACACTGTGGGGTCCGACCACGCAGTTGTGGGCGATCATCACCAGATTGTCGATTTTGGCTCCCTCCCCAATATGGGTGCGCGCAAAACGCCCACGATCGATCGTCGTATTGGCCCCGATCTCCGCATCGTCATCAATCTGCACATACCCCAGTTGGGGAACTTTGACATGCTTCCCATCCTTCATTTCATAACCGAAACCATCTGCCCCCACCACCGCCCCCGCGTGCAACACCACACGGTTCCCAATGCGACTGCGCTCCCCCACATACACCCTGGGATGAATCACACAACGGCCCCCGATCTGTACGTTTCGCCCCACAAACGATCCAGCCCCGATTTGCGTTCCCTCTCCCACCTGCGTCCCCTCTTCAATCACCACGTAAGGCCCCAAACCCACCCCGCGACCCAGATGAACCCCTTCTGCCACAATGGCGGTCGGATGAATGCCTGAAATAGGAGGGGAAACAGGCGGAGCAAAAAGGGCCGCGATCTGGGTGAAAGCGGCGGAAGGATGGGCTACCCGAATGCGAATCCTGCCCAGATCTTTAGGGGCGGAGCTTCCCACGACCAATGCACCCGCCTTGGTTTGCCGGGCCATGCCCTCATAACGGGGATGTGCGAAAAAGGAGATTTCGTTGGGCCCGGCTCCCGAAAGATCCGCCACCCCATGAATGGGATGGTGCTCATCCCCCTCCACCATGCCGCCCACCAACCGGGCGAGCTCACCCACGCTTCGCGCGGAGCCCATCTTCAACCGAACCGGTTATTTCTTTTCTTCTTTCTTGTCTTCTTTTTTTCCTGCGGGGGCGTCTTTGTTCAGGATTCCCAAAACTTGGGTCGTCACATCGTCCATCCCTTCGGAAAAAATCAGGGCCCCGGGGCTGGGAATCTGGGGTTTCACAAAAACCATGTTGTATTTGTTTTTTGCCACCTGAGCGAGCGCCTTGTTGACATCCTCGGTTAGTTCCGTGGTCAATCTCTGGCGCTTGTCCTCCAGAATTTTTGAGGCGGTCTGGGCAAAAGCCATCATTTCACGCTGTTTGACCTGCCCCTCCTCCCCCTTGGCCTTTAACTGATTCTCCTTCTCTTTCTTTTTGGCGTCGGAAATCGCAGGATCTTGCATGTCCTTCTGGAGCCCATTGATCGAATCAACGATGGCCTTTAAAGAAGCATCCCGCTCATTGCGCTCCTTCTGGTAGTTGGCCGCCAAATCCTCCATCTGCTTCTGCGAATCCTTGGCCTTGTAATAGTCCTTCAGGATCGTGTTGTAATCCACCACGGCTATTTTGGAGAAATCTTGGGCCCAGGCCGCGGAACCAAGCATCAGAAAAGCCAGTGCGATCGCACCCTGCCGGAAACCAGTGAGAATCAATTTCATAGAGAGAAAGGATAGTTAGAACTGGTACCCGCCGTCAAAGTACAATTTCACCGCGCCCAAGCCTCCGCCATTGTTCGGATCGCCGGTCATCACCGGGAAACCCACGTCAAACTTCATCGGACCGATCCCAATGTCCATCCGGACACCCACCCCGACTCCAATCTGGAACCCGCCGTTAACCGCTTGATAGCTGGTGGGAGTTCCGTTCACATTCATCGACTGGGTGTTGTTGTACGTCTTCGGTTGAAAATCGAGAACGTTTTCGTTCACGAAACCACCGTCACAAAATACCGCCCAGCGAACCCGGTTCTCCAAAATGGGAAAGGGTGCGGTGATTTCCGTCTGGTAAACCCCCTGGGTTCCTCCACCCACCGGTTGCCCGTTTTGCTTTGGACCCACCGACCCCCCGTTGACCGTGCTACCCAGCGATGGATCAAATCCTCGAACCGATCCCGAACCTCCCGCAAAAAGCTGATCCCAGATCGGCACGTACTGGGTCGAGCTAAAACCGTCCACCAAGCCCACCAGAGCCCTCGCAGAGAAAATCACATCCTTTTCTTTCCATAAGGGGTAGTAGAAACGGTACTCCGCCTTGATTTTCCAGATGTTTTCCGTGCCCAGGAGCGGTCCCCCCGCTCCCTCCGCTCCAAACTCAAAATACTGTCCGTGCCTAGCCAGCATGTAACTATCCCGCCCATCGTAAACGATCGATCCCCGCAGGGAGGACTTGAAGGTGTCTCCGGCGGAAGCGGCCATATAGGGTGGGGCGTCTGATTGAACGTCGAAAATATTGTAAAATTCCGGTCGGTAGGTGACCCCCGCCGACCAGCGGTTCAGCGGATAATCATCCCCCAGCCGTCGGCTCAATCCGATCGACGCACCATAATTCTGTTGATTGTAGAATTCACTCAAATACGAGGCTCCGTTGTAGTACCCGGAGGCATCGAGCCGGATGGGTTTGTCCAGAAACCATGGCTCGGTGAACGCCAGATTGAGGTTTTGAGATCGGAAACCGACCGAGGCCTGCATCCTCGCTTTCTGTCCGCCCCCCTTCGGAGGGAACGTCTCAAAAATCTTTCCGAGGTCGAAATTCTTCTCGGCCAGCGTGATGTTTCCGGTGAGCAACTCCACCGAACTGAACCCGGCTCCGAAGCTGACTTCGCCCGTTGGCTTTTCCTCAACCTTCACGATCAGTTTTTGCCGGTTGGGCACATCCGTCTCCTCGGCATACGTTTCAACCTTGGAAAAGTAGTTTAATCCCTCGATTTTCCTTTTGCTGGAACGTTCCCGCACGGTGTCGAACACCTCTCCCGGGGCCAGATCGATTTCCCGCCGGATCACTTTGTCCTTGGTCAAGGTGTTCCCCTGGATCTCGATCTTGTCCACATAGTATTTTTCCCCCTCCACGATGGAAAATCCAACATCGATGCGCCCCGTTTCCACGTTCGGGGTGATGCGGGTCTGCACCCGGACCTCCCGGAACCCCCGTCGGCCGTATTTGTCCTGCAAGGTTTCAATCGAGGCCTGCAGTGAGTTTACGGCGTAGATTTCCCCCTCCTGCAGGCCATCCGTTCGATCTGATCAAAGATCTCCACCATCTTGGATTTGGTGTTCAGTTCGTTGAGGATATCATCCGAGGAGAAGAACGTGTTCCCCTCCACCGAGATGGTTCCCACCCGATACTGGCGACCTTCCTCAATTCGGTAGGTTAACACCAGATCCTCCGCCGGAAGCTCGTCCGGATCGAAATCCTCGGTTTTACGGGACTCATCCCGCTTTTGGGCGTCTTCCTGGGCCGTCTTGTTCTTGAGGGTCCGGGGGAGATCGACCGAGGCTTGGACATTGACGTCGATATAGCCGTGATTGAGGTAGTAATTTTTGATTCGCGAGACGTCATCTTTCAGTTGCAGTTCCTCAAACCGATCCGATTTGCTGAACAGTTGCCACCAGGCACGGGGCTTGAGTTTCACCACCTTTTCCAGATCTTTGGAAGTTGCCGCTTCGTTCCCGATAAAACGGATTTTGCTGATGAATCCCCGAATTCCCTCATCGATTTCAAAAATGACCTTTGCCTCCCCCCCCTCTACCGGCTCCGTCTTGGGGGTGATCTTCACGTCCTTGTATCCCTTATCCCGATAAAAGTCCTCCATGGCATACGCGTCCCTCTGCAAACGCTCGGCACTGAGGGTGTCCCCGGCTTTCGTCACCGTCTCTTTTGGCTTAAAGGCATCGGCCAACGCTTTCGCGCCTTTGGCATCACTGGCGGTCAGTGCCTTCAATTTCAGGTCCAGCAGATCATCCTTGTCGACAGAGAGTTGGTCATCCAGTCCCCCGTCCGCACGTTTCCGTTTTACTTCGACCGCCGAAACTTTCACCAAAGGATCGACTAAAACGGTGAGTCGCACCCCCGGTTCCCCCCCTTCCCCCCTCATCTCCGAGGTGATGATCTGCACATTTCCAAAGTCTCCCGTCTTGTAGAGACTTTCAATATCGCCATCGACGATTTGCTGGGAGTACACCCCGTCTTTGCTGCTTCGCATGTTCTGCCTGATTTTGTCTTCATTTAACGGAACGTCGGTTCGCTTTGAGGAATACTCAATTTCCAGAATCTTGAGCTGTCCTGGGGTGGCTCGCTCCGAGGACGAAGGGGACGGAACGTAGATTTTCGATTTCGACCGGTTCGGTTCCTGCGAAGAGCCTGTCCCGTCCTCAGCTGCCAAAAGCCTGCAGGCAAAAAACCCCCAAATCGCTAACCCAAAAAGACAAGCGACCGCAAAAGAGGCTCCAAAAGAGCCCCGTTTAGGCACACCCGATGCATATTCCGATTTTTTCACGGCAATCTGCGTAAATAGCTGTCAGCAAGCGTTTGTCTATAGCTGGTTGCTATAATTTTTACTTATTGATATATAACAACTTACGTGACACCGCTCGCGGTCTTACTCGTCTTTGCCGGGACTCTCGTTCGTCGCCGCCGCGCTCTTGCGGGGACGCCTAGCTTTGGAGGCTTTCTCCTGATTTTCACCAGTTCTTCCTGCCAGCTTAACCTTGATTGTCGTTTTCACGGAATAACCGAGATCGACCACGGCTTCATGTTCCCCGGCTTGGTTGATCGGGCGGGCCAACTGGACATTCCTTCTCTCGATTGCAAAGCCCTTTTCCGCCAGAGCGACCGCTATTTCGGAAGCGGTAATTGCCCCGAAAAGTTTTTCCGCACCTTCTTCAGCTTGCTTCAACTCGAATGAAAGAACTAACCGGGCCAACTTGGAGGCAATCTCCTGCGCCTGGTTGGCCTCTGCCGCCTCCCGTTCCGCCCTCTTCCTCTTAAGCGACTCCAATTGCCGCTTGCTGGCAGCACTCACCGGTGCGGCCAAACCTCGCGGAAACAAAAAATTACGGGCATAACCCGGCCGGACTTTGACCATATCAGCTTCAGCGCCGAGACCGCGAACCGGGCCTTTCAGAATAACTTCAACGTTCATGGATTGGATTCCTTCTGGTTTTTGGGGTTTCGTTTAAAAGGGGACATCGTCCTCGGCAGGTTCGGTTCCGCTGGGGGCAGCTTTGGGCGCCCCACCCTCGGAGCGTTCGCGCGATCCTTCACCTTTGACCGCGGCCCCACGACCGCCAGCCCCGCCGCGGGATAAAAATTGCACCCGATCCGCGCGGACCCGCATCCGGCTTTTCTTTTCCCCTTCCGGTCCTTCCCATTGGTCCAGTTGCAGACGCCCCTCCACAAACACCGGGGCGCCCTTGGTCAAATAGTCACGGCAAGTCTCCGCCTGCCTTCCCCAAACCACCACATCCACGTAGCAAACCTCCTCCTTCTCTGTCCCATCCTGGGCCCGATAGGTCATGTTGATCGCCA
>RGYX01000079.1 GCA_010031845.1 Verrucomicrobiota bacterium | reverse complement strand
AGGTTGGATATTTTTTTCCGCCAGCGCCAGCAACCTCGCAGCCGGGGGAAGTCGTTGGCTATGTACCCGATGGATCGGATTTTCGAAGTGTTTGCGCAGATGGACAAACCCCCCTGCCAACTGAATCAGGCCCTGATAAAAGGCCGCTCCCCTGGCCTGTCTTCCCTTCTCCAGCCAAAGGGATTCCAGCACATCATGCGCCTCGTAATAGTCCCCCCGGTTAAAATGGTGAAAGTAGGCGGCGTACCGCACATCCCGCCCGCGAGGATCCACCCCTTCCCATAAAACGGAAATCCGGCTTGATTTTCCCGACATCCCCCGATCCTATCCGCTTTTACCCTCCTCGCGAAGCTCTTGCCGAAAGGTGGTGGATCCGTACCTTGCGTCCATGGGAGCTGCTCCGGATCGAGCCAGTGCCGCCGCCAAGATTTTGGCCAAACCCTCGGACTACAAGGTCTGTGAGGGATGCGGAAGCATCGTCCTGAAAAAAGCCCTTCTCTGCCCGAACTGCCACGCTTATCGCTTCGACGAATCGACCCCCTTGGTCAAAAAACAGGCCGAAATCCTCGGCTCACGTGAGGCCGCATCCGTGACCAAGGACGATTACAACTGAATACGTCCGCTTACGAAACTCCTGTAGGCTTTGGACGACAGCCTATAGGCTGTTAGGAATCCTCACATGAAACTTCTCTTGGGCCACTCTCCGGACGCTGACGATGCCTTCATGTTTTATGCCATGGCCAAAAACCTGGTGAATCTTCGTGGCCACGACTATGAGCATATCCTGCAGGATATCGAAACGCTCAATCGTCGTTGCCAAGCCACCGAACTCGACGTCTCCGCCGTCTCCTTTCACGCCTACACCAAGATCAGCGACTACTACGCCCTCCTACCCTGTGGGGCGAGCTTTGGGGACGGATACGGCCCCTGCCTTGTGGCCAAAAAGAAGTACTCGAGGGAGGAAATGAAAAAGCTGCGCATCGGCATTCCCGGAGTCTTAACCAGCGCCTACCTCACCCTTCAGCTCTATCTCGGGCTTCCCCACGGCTCCTTTCAGGCCATCAACATCCCCTTCGACCAGATCCAACAGGCCATCCTGGACGAACGAGTGGATGCCGGCCTGATCATTCACGAAGGCCAACTCACCTACCAAGAGGAAGGCTTCACCCTTTGCGAGGATCTGGGGGCTTGGTGGGCCCGGGATACCCAGGGTCTTCCACTGCCGTTGGGAGGCAACGTTGTTCGGCGTGATCTTGGACTTAAAACCATCTCCGAGGTGACCGAAACCCTGCGGGAAAGCGTCCGCTACGCCCTCGATCATCGCCAGGCGGGCGTCCGCCATGCCCTTCCCCTCAGCCGCGGCATGGATGAAAAACGGACTGATAAGTTCATTGGCATGTATGTGAACGATCTGACGTTGGATTTCGGTCCCCGGGGAAAAGCCGGGCTGAGGGAGTTCATGAACCGGGCCAAAGCCCAAGGATTGATTGAAAAGATCCCGGACTGAAACAAGTTCTCAGGGATTCCGGTACTGAAGGGACCAGAATTTTTTTTCCGATCCGGTCGCAGTATCTGACACATCGATGGTATCCCAGTAATTTCCGCCCGGGGTAACCGCGGCCTCGCTCCAGTTCACCAAGTCCTGGCTGGAGCGCAGGATATGTTGGAAGCCGAGGAAAGAGAAAAATCGCAGAGCGGCTTGGCTCCCCATGTTGGTAAGGGTAATCGTGGCTGCCCCCGGCGGATACGCCTGCATCATCAAGGGATTCGCCTCCAGCCACGGGTTCAGTGCCATGCCATAGAAGGAGGGCATACGTTTGGACCAAGCCGCTTCGTTGTGGGAGGCTCCGGGCCCTCCCTCAAAAACCAAATCGCGGCCCGAGACGTGTCCCGCACCCAGAAAGCTGTTGTAAGCGGACAAGGCTCCCTGCCAGTAAACATCGGAGCTGGACTGTCCCGTGCTGGATTCGGCTGTGCCCATGTACAAATACCTCCTCAAAGGAAGAAGGGTCATGGTGCGCGTGGAAAGATAGTTCGGTGCGGCCCAATAGGCGGGGGAGAAAATACCGACCGCCCCGAACCGGTCACTTTTGGCAAAGCCAAAGTAATCCGAAACCAGGCCGCCCATGGAAGATCCGGCCACCATGGTGTTCGCGGAGTCCCCCAAAGTGCGAAAATTGAAGTCCAACGTGGGAGTCACGTTATCCAAAATAAACTTTAGATAGAGGGAGGCGCGCCCGGAAAAGTTCAGCCCCAAACCTCCGTAGTTGGTGATGGTGTCTCCGTCCGGAAGATACTCAAAGAGACGATCCGAACCGTAGCCGTTACCGTTAGGAACCGCCACCAGGATACATTCCCGCATCCGCCCCTGTCCGATTTCGTAGGTGGCGATGCGGTCAGCATCCCACGTGCCAAATCCTGCTCCGGGAAAGAAGACGTTCTGCCCGTCGTGGAAATAAACCACCGGATATTTCTTCCAGGTGTTTTCCGTGTAACCACGGGGAAGGTAAACCGTGATGGGACGACCTGGAATATTGGAAACGGTAGAGCCGACATTCCAAGTAACCAAACGCGGGGCACTCAGACTGGAGGGAGGGAGGTAGTTAAAGATTTGCTGATCCTGGACCAAGAAAACATCCAGCGAGGTGCGGAAGTTGTAGGGCCCGCTCAGCCCCTGGTACGGCGCCGGCACGGCGGGTGCGTTGCTGGTGGCCGTGCCGGAGGGGGGGGCCGGGGCGTTGAGCCAACTGGATCCGTTGTTGAAAACAAATTCCATCTCCACCCCGCTGTCCAAAATTCCCTCGAGCCGAAACAGCTTTTCCCCGCTGACCCCGCTCCGACCCGCGCCCACCATCCGCATTGAGGCCGTGGTCCAACTGCCCCCGTGGGTCACATCCCGGTAATACAGGTTGGCTTGTGACCATGGGCTGAGAAGAAAAACGGTTTTTCCTCTCCAAGGGGGACTGATGTGGGTGGGAACCTGGACAGATTGGTTGCTGGCCAGAACCACGATTTGGGAGGGATTGGTCCAGTTGGCCCCGGAAAAAGACCTGCGGACATACTGGTAATTAAGGGTCTCTTCGGAAGGAAGTGCGATTTTCCCCTTCCAGACGTTCCCGGCACTCCAAGCCAGCTTGATCGCCTTGAGCGAATCGTTTCCCCCCAGTGCAGGATGAGACCCCAAGACACAGACTTCGTTTCCGTAACCGACATCTTGAGTGAGTCGAAATTCCACATCTTTGGTAACCGCTCCCGACCAACTGTTGGTTCGGGCCAAGAGAAGAAGCCCAGCCGCAATCCAAGGGGCAAACTTGGCCATGATTTTATTTTACAACAGAATCCGGCTTTTCAAGCCCCCGCTCCGACGTCTTAAGAAACTCCAGCAGCTCCTTCACCTCGGCCGTCTTGGGGCCCTTTTCCGTCAGATACTCCCGCGCCTGGGAAAGATTGTACTTGGGATTCAACAATACCTTCAGGGCATCTTTCAATCCGCGGATGGCCTCCTCGGAAAAACCCTTCCTTTGCAATCCGGTCAGGTTCACCGAGCGGACCGCTGCCGGATTGCCGTCGGCAATCATGAAAGGAGGAACATCCTGCACCACCTTGGTACAGCCTCCCAACATGGCGTGATTGCCGATCCGGCAAAATTGGTGCACGGCGGACAAGCCACCAATCACGGCAAAGTTCCCCACGGTCACATGTCCCGCCAACGTCCCATTGTTGGAGAAGATACAGTCATTGCCGACAACACAGTTGTGGGCGATATGCGCATATGCCAAAAAATGATTCCGGCTGCCTAGGATGGTTTTTTCTTCCGGACCGGTGCCCCGGTTGACGGTGACAAACTCCCGGAAATTGTTTTCATCCCCGACCTCGAGATAAGTCGGCTCTCCGCGATACTTCAGGTCCTGTGTCTTTCCCCCGATGGAGCAAAAGGGGTGAAATATGTTTTTAGCTCCGAACCGGCTTGGACCCTCCAGATTCACATGGTGCTGCAGAACACACCCTTCCCCCAACTCCACTCCTTCCCCGATCACACAGTAGGGACCCACCTCCACCGAGGCCGGGACCTTGGCCTTGGGATGCACCACCGCCGTCGGATGAACCGCCATCGTGGCCGTCCTCAGCGATCCATGACCGCAAACATCAACTCAGCCTCGGAAACCACCTCGCCATTGACCAGACACTGACCGGATGCCTTTCCGATCTTTCCTCGGGATTTCGTCAGCTCAACCTGAATCATCAGGGCATCACCGGGCATGACCGGTTTGCGAAACTTTGCCTTATCCACACTCATGAAATAGCCGAGTTTTCCTGCGTTTTCCGTGTTCCGGAGCAGAAGAATGCTGGCCACCTGGGCCATGGCCTCGATTTGCAAAACCCCGGGCATAATGGGGTGCCCCGGAAAATGGCCCTGAAAAAAGGGCTCGTTGATGGTGACCGTCTTCAAACCAACGGCTTTGGTGTCTCCCTCAAAGCGCAACACCCGATCCACCATCAGGAATGGGTAGCGGTGCGGGAGAATCTTCATCACATCATTGATATCCAGCGCCCTTTCCCCAACGGGAACATTCTCCACCGGCATCAGGGAGGACTGATAAGCTCGGTAGGCTTTCAGCAGCGCCTTGGCAAACTGCAGGTTCAGCCCGTGACTGGGTTTGGCCGCCAAAATGTGCCCCCGAATGGGTAACGGAAACAGCGCCAGGTCCCCGATGATATCGAGAATCTTGTGCCGGACGAATTCATCAGGATAACGCATCGGCTCCTTGCTCATCACCGATTCGCCCCGAATCACGATGGCATTTTCGAGACTGCCCCCCTTGATCAATCCCTTCTCCAGGAGAGGCTCCACCTCCTCATAAAAAACAAAGGTCCGTGCCCGTCCAATCTCCTTGGCATAATTGTCGGCTCCCACCTCGATGCTTAGAAACTGGGTGTGATGGGGGGTATGGTTGGAATTGGTGCAGGAAACCTTGAACCCCTCATGCGGCAACGCCGCCATGTAACCTCCGTCTGGAGCGGTCACCCAAACCGGCTCCTTGATTTGAAAAACGGAACGCGGCGCCTCCAACTCCTTTCGCCCTGCCTGGGACAAAAGCTCCAAAAAGGGCGATGCGCTGCCGTCACCAATAGGCGGTTCATTCGCATCCAGTTCGATCAGGGCGTTATCGATCTCCAACCCACGCAAGGCGGAAAGAAGATGTTCCACCGTGCTGACCTTCACGCTTCCCTCCGCCAGGGTGGTCGCACGCTCCACCTGCTTCACCTTCTCCAAAAAAGCCGGAATGGTCGGCTGATCGGCCAAATCCA
>RGYX01000078.1 GCA_010031845.1 Verrucomicrobiota bacterium | reverse complement strand
AGTTATACCGGATTGCCTCCCGTTTGCCCTCCGGGGTGGGAGCCACCGCCCGGGTCTGTACCAAAGCCGAGTGCAGATAGAGATTGTGGGGCATCACCGTGGCTCCAATGATCCCGATGGCCACATAAAGGTCACTCGTGTTTCCGGCGATCCGATCACCCGAAAGTCTGGGCGTCAACAAGCCGGCCAAAACACCCGACCAATCAGGCTGGGCCAGCCAGATCTCCACAAGGTAACAGCCCCCAACGGTCGCCACCAAGGCCATGATTCCAGCCTCCAGCCAGCGCATGCCCCGGGCCTGCAAAAAGAACATCACAAAGACGTTGAGCGAAATCACCAAGGCACAGGACAGCAGGGGCCAACCGGTCAGCAGATTCAGACCCACGGCACCTCCCAGCACCTCCGCCAAATCACAAGCCACAATCGCAACCTGACAGGGAATATAGAGAAGCACTCCCCACGGATGAGGCAAAAACTCCCGGCAGGCCTGAGCCAGATCCCTGCCCGAAACAATGCCCAACCGGGCCGCCAGACTCTGCAGGAGCAACGCCATCGCATTGGAAAGCACGAGAACCCACAGAAGGCTGTACCCGAATCTGGACCCCGCCTCGATGTCCGTCGCCCAATTTCCAGGATCCATGTAGCCCACGCTGACCAGAAAGGCCGGCCCCCCGAAGGCAAGCATCTTCCTCCAAAATCCCCCCTGCCCCGGAACCCCGACGGTTCCGTGCACCTCCGAAAGGGATTTCTTCATTTGGAGCACCTCCCGAGCCTACCAGCCCCGCCTCTGAAGATCGAACCGTCTATCCGATCTGCGGTGCCCCAAAAATCGCCCGCAACGGCTCCGGAATCTCCACTTTTCCGTCCTTGGTCTGATACGTCTCCACCAGCGCAATGAACAACCGGGCCAAAGCCGTCCCCGAACCATTCAACGTGTGACAAGGCCGGTTCTTTCCATCCGACCCCTTGAAACGCAATCCCATCCTCCGCGCCTGAAAATCCATAAAATTACTGCACGAGGAAACCTCCAAAAATTGCCCCATCCCCGGCGCCCAAACCTCCAGATCATAACAGCGTGCCGCCCCGAATCCGATATCCCCCGTGCACAACTCAATCTTGCGATAGTGCAGTCCCAGCTTTTGCAGCACGGCCTCCGCATGGCCACACAGTTCCTCCAAAGCCTTCAGCGATCGGTCAGGATGCTCAATCCAGACCAACTCCACCTTGTCAAACTGGTGCATCCGGGCCAATCCCCGGGTCTCTTTTCCCGCACTTCCCGCCTCTTTACGGAAACAAGGAGTGTAAGCCGCATAACGCTTGGGAAGATCCGCTTCGGGTAAAATCTCCTCGCGGTGCAGGTTCGTCACCGGAACTTCTGCCGTGGGAACCAGAAAAAGCTCTCCACCCTCTGTCGCATACATGTCCTCCCGGAACTTGGGGAGTTGTCCGGTTCCCACCATGCTTGCCTCGCGAACCAAAAAAGGAGGGGAAATTTCGGTGTACCCGTGGATGCCTGTGTGCAGATTCAGCATCCAACTGATCAGGGCTCTCTCGAGTTTGGCTCCCGGACCCTTGTAAACTGCAAAGCCACTACCGGAAATTTTGGCGGAAGCGGTGAAATCCAGCATTCCAAGAGCCTCCCCCAACGTCACGTGATCCTTTGCCTTAAAATCAAATTTCTTGGGCTCTCCCCAGGTCGTCACCACCGGATTGTCCGCCGCCGAACTTCCCTTCGGGCACCCCTCCCAAGGCAGGTTCGGAATGGAAAGAAGCAGGCTTTCCTGCTGGGCTTCCACCTCCGCCACTTTCTTGTCCAGTTCGGCAATCCGGTCCGACTTTTCTTTCATTCCGGCCAGCAAATCATCCGCTGACTCCCCCTTGGCCTTCCGACCCCCGATCTCCTTGCTGATCGTGTTACGTTCCGATTTCAGCTTTTCCACCTCTCCCACCAACTTTCGTCGTTCCTCATCCGCCTGCAGAACCTTGGCTAATCCTTCGGCCGCACCTGCCCCACGTGAAGCCAAGCGTGTGCGTACTCCTTCGGGGTCTTTGCGGATCAGGGTTATGTCCAACATTCAACCATTCAACCTTATCCCCACCCCCTCCGTCGAGGCTCCGCAAACGTTTTGCCGATGATCCAAGAACCCGCTTAAACGTCTCTGTGCCCAAACCGATCCTTCGCGGAGCCGTTCTCGATCTAGGCTCCAACACTTTCAAACTGCTCCTGGCCGAGCAATCCGGCTCCACCTTGCGCATTTACCACGAAAAGGCCTATCCCGTCCGCTTGGGCGAAGGGGTCGCCAAAACCGGACGATTACAGCCCGCAACCTGCCGACGGGCTTTGAGCGTTCTCGCCCGGCTCCAAAAAAAGATCCGGGCCTTTCGACCTGAAAAAACCGTAGCCGTCGCTACTGGCACTCTTCGCCGGGCCAGAAACGCAAAATCTTTTCTTCACCCCGCCTCCAAAATCCTTCGTGCCCAGATACGGCTTCTCAGTGGACATGAGGAAGGTCGTCTCATCGCCCTCGCCGCCCGAGGTCTTTCCCGTGGCCCATGTCCCCGTTTCCACATCGATCTGGGGGGAGGAAGCCTGGAGGTGATCGACTCCCTCCGCCCCAATCATCCGCGGATCGTTAGCCTCAATCTGGGATGCGTGGCCGTCCGAGACACCCTTCTGCCCCAACATCCTCCTTCTCCGGATCAATGGGAACTGGCCATCGGGACCATCCGCCGATCGCTCAAAAAGATCCCGGCTCCCAAACGCAAAACGTGTGCCACTTTTTCCGGAGGCACCGGACATGCCTATGCCTGCCTCCTGAATGGAAAAAACATGAAAGCCCGAAAGCTGGAAGGATTCCCTCTGACGCGAACCAAGCTCGAAACTCTTCTTCTCCGGGTTCTCCCTCTCTCCCTTCGGCAGCTCCAAACCCTTCCCGGAATGCCTTCAGACCGGGCCACCGTCGCCTTACCCGCTTTTTTGGTGCTTCGGGAAACGATGAAAAAACTAAAGCTCTCCTTTGTCCGGTTGACCACCCACGGTCTGCGTTATGGTGTTTGGCTGGATCGCTTTGCTCCTGGCCCCCTATCCAAAATTCTCCGGTGAAGCAGGAATCACGTTTCATTCGGGAAGCCCGGGAACTTATGAAACGCCACGAGCGTGAGCCCGAACACGTTCAGCATGTGAAGGATTGGGCTGTTTATCTCTTTCAGGAACTCCAACCCCTTCACCGGTTGGAAAAGATCGATCTGGAATTTCTCATCGCGGCCGCTCTCCTGCACGACACCGGGTGGTCCACCGCCACCGAGGAGCGCCCCCATCACAAGGAATCCGCCCGCCTGATCCGTGAGTACTCCTGGAAAACCCTCTCCAATAAGGAGAGGGAGTTTGTCGCTCTGATCGCCCGCTACCACCGAAAGAGCCCGCCCTCCCAGCTGCACAAGCGTTACGCCAACCTTTCGAAAAAGAGAAAAGAGGCCCTGCGCATGCTGGCCGGTATTTTACGGGTGGCTGATGCCATGGACCGATCCCACCGACAGTCCCTCCATCCGGCCGGTCTTCAGCTGCGCCCGGGGGTATGCCTGATTTTGGCTCGGGGAAATGGCACGGAAGAGGCCTCGTTCGGCTTGGAACGCAAAGGGGATCTCTTTCGGCAGTCTTTCGATCGCCAACCATTCCTCCAACTGACCTCCTAGCCGGATGGCACGCGGGGGCCGTTCTGCTTTAATGCCCCTCTCATGAATATGAAGCGCTGGCGACCCCAGCTGATCGCCCTAGCCATCCTTTTGGCCTTTGTCGGATTCTCCGCCAGCTACGTCCGTTACTTTGTCCGCGCCCGTACCCACAGCGTCATCATCTTCTTCGTCCCTGGAGCCAGCCCCGAACTTCTTTCTCTCGCCCAAGCCCGCGACCCCAACCGCCAACTCTCTGCCTTGGGAAATGCCGACTCCATGGCCTTTGTGGAAACCCAGGCCACCGACCGCCTCACTGGTGATGCCGCCGCCCTTGCCTCCTTCCTTGCCACCGGCGAACCCACACCGTCGGGTCGACTCAGCCTCCGTTATGACGGCAAACCGGCTGACACCCTCCTTTATCAGGCCCAGCGTAGCGGTCGTGCAGTGGGCATCATCTCCACCGGTTCCATCACCTCCCCGGGGGTGGCCGCATTCTACGCCCACCAACCCGATGCCTCCGTCTCCGCCACTATCGCCAACCAACTGCTCGACTCCACCCGCATCGACCTGATCTTTGGCGGGGGACGGGAAATCTTCACCTCGGAGAAAAAAGCCGGCCATCGCGACCTTGAGCAGGAGGCCCAAAAACTCGACTACACCATGATTTTTGACCGGAGCGGCCTTGAGACCTTCCCCGCATGGAATACCCGCCGCGTTCTCGGACTTTTTTCCTCCACCGACTTGCCCCTGGCGGCCGCCGAGGACGGCTCCGGAACCATTCGCTTGGCCGATATGGTTCGCCGGGCGGTGGAGACCCTCGCCTACAATCTACTCGGCTATTTTTTGGTCATCGATCACCCCTTGGTCGGCACCGCCGCCGGGCAAAATCGGGCTGATTTGGCCGCCCGCCAGATCCAGGAACTCGATCGTGCCGTTGATACCGCGCGCAAGTATGCCGGAAAAAATGCACTCATCCTCGTTTACTGTCCTTACTCGGTCGGGGGGTTTCAATTCCTCGAGGCCGCCCCCAACGAGAAGAAAATCTCCGGCCGCCTTTCCCCGCTCTCTTGGCACAACGGTCCGGGAAGAAAGGGCTCGGATCCCACGGCAATCTCCACGGGCAAACCGGCCGCCCCCTCCGCAGGCTGGGGCTGGGTCGCCGCCTACGGCAAAGGAGCCGAAAAAGTTCACGGCATTCTCAACCCGGGCGAACTCTGAATACCACCCGGATCAAGGAAATCCTGGCCGCGCGCGGCCTTCGCCCGCTCCGCCAACTCGGCCAAAACTTTCTGGCGGAACCCGCCCTGGCCACCATCATTGCTCACGCCCTCCCCAAATCCCTTCACGAGCCTGTCCAGGAGATTGGACCCGGGTTAGGTGCCCTGACCCGTGCCTTAATGATGATTGGTCACTCCGTCGAGGCCTTTGAGCTCGATCAAGGCCTGATCCACTGGCTCCGGGAGGAATTTCAAAACGAACCTCGCTTTCGTCTCATTGAGGGGGATGCGCTTAAAACCCTATCTCAACACCCGGCGCGTAGCCTGGTTTGCGGAAATCTTCCCTACTCCATTTCCACCCCTCTCTTGGTGCAGCTAGCGCTGCGGCCCATTCCCCCGCAGACCATCGTCGTCACGCTCCAAAAAGAAGTGGCGGACCGTTATGCCGCC
>RGYX01000077.1 GCA_010031845.1 Verrucomicrobiota bacterium | reverse complement strand
GGTGCGGATGGCCAGGCACCCGGACTTACGGGTGGAGGGATCAGATTTGGTGGCGGATTTGGAGGTAGCGCCCTGGGAGGCGGTGTTGGGGGCAAGCGTTTCGGTAAGGACATTGGAAGGGGAGGTGATGTTGAAGATTCCCTCTGGATCGGTAGGCGGGAAGAAACTGAGATTGCGCGGGCAGGGACTGCCGCGGGAAGATGGGGGACGTGGGGATCTCTATGCCGTCTTGCAGGTGCAGGTGCCGGCCCAAGTGGATTCCGGGGAGAGAAAACTTTGGGAGGAAATTTCGCAAAAAAGCCGGTGGCAACCCCGGGGGAGGAGTTAACCGATGAGAGGAAAACGACTGCAGGTGGCCCGAATGCTTTGCCACGAGCGTAAGCTTGAGATTGGGCTTGAGGAATTGGCGCGTTTGGCGGAGACCACGGCAGAGGTGGTTCAATCCTATGTTGAGCAGGGGCTTTTGGGGGAGGAGGTCCGGAGGGGTAGCGCCTGCACCTTCGGGGAGGGGGAGCTTTATTTGGTGAGAAGGATGGAGCAGTTGCGGGTGGAGTATGGGGTTCCATCGCAGGCGGCGGGGATGATCCTGGATTTGGCGGCGCGGGTGGAGGAGTTAGAAAGTGAGATTCGGAGCCTGCGGGAGGCCATGGGGCGATGAGCGCAACAAGAGAACCGGTGCCGGGATTGAGAAGTCCGCGGGAGATGGTGGAGGGGTTGGTCTACTTCGGAAGAATGGTGGACAAAATTCGTCTGGCGAAGTCGGGAACGTTGCCGTCCGACTATCAGGAGAATCTGGGGCAGGGTTTTGACAAAGCGTGTTGCGACTTTTTGGGGGTGGACTATAGGGCTTTGCGGGAGAGGGTTCTGCAAGGCGGCACGGACGCCGAGATTCTTGCCTGGTGTGGGAAGCAGGGAAGGAAGAGGGATGCCGAGGAGAAAAACATCTGGAACTCGTATCTGGGAAAACGGGGTTGGCGGGATGAGATGGCCGATCGTTTGGTTTTCCGCAAAAAAGAGGCGGGGTGGGGGGAGCGGGAGGAGATTCAGACGTTTTTTGATTACATAGATGCGGACGAGGGGCGGTAGCGGGATCCGATTGCCAAAGGGAAAAATGCGGGACATTCTGTGGCGATGAAATTCATCCTCAAAACTCTCGTTGCCGTCATCCTCGCCGCCCCGTTCTCCGCCATGGCCGTCAGCAGCATGGAAGAGAGGATCGACAAGACGATCAATATTCTGGAGCAGTACGGCAAAGCGCAAGGCGATAGCATTCCCCGGGAGGTTTTTCAGGAAGCCAAGGGGTTGGTGGTGATGTGGATCATCAAGGCGGGTTTTATTGTGGCGGGAGAGGGTGGGGACGGGTTGGTGGTGATGCGTGAGGGGAAGAAGTGGTCGCATCCCTCGGCCATCTCGGCTGCCGGGGCAGGGGTGGGCTTTCAGGCTGGTGGATCCTCCCAAGATTATGTCCTGTTGCTCAACACGGATGAGGCGGTGAAGCAGTTTACGCAGAAGGGAAATTACACCAGCAGTGCTGAGGTGGAGGGAACGGCCGGCCCGGTTGGGCGCGAACTCTCCGCCGGGGTGGCCACGGTGAATGCCGATGTTTACACCTACAGTTTTACCAAAGGTCTTTTTGGCGGAGTTTCCTTATCGGGATTGGGTTACGGGTCGGCCGATGACACCAATGAGAACTTTTACGGCCAAAAATTGACCCCCAAAGAGATTATTTCCGGGAAGGGGATAAAGACCCCGGAGGCCGTCAAACGGTTGTGGAAGGTGTTGGAAGAACTGGATAAAAAACCAAGAATCACCGGGAAAACCCCTTCGCAGGACGTCAAGGGATCGAAAAAAACCTCGAACTAAATCTTTTATGGCGGAACCCTCTCCTTCTCCGGAACCCGCGGCCAGTCTCTCGACCTCTGCGGCCAAAACAGCCACCCAAGCGGCCGCCTCAGGCGCAGCCAAGGTCGTGGCGTGGAAGACCGTGACCTTGGCCACCGCAGCCGCCCTTGGTTTGGGGGGGGGTGGGTATTACATGAACCGGGATATGAGTGCCCGGGCCCAGCTGACCGAGGCGGAACAGAAAGCTTCCGCTTTGGAGGATCGGGCCAAAAAATCCGAACTGGCCACCGAGGATTTGCGGGCCCAACTGGACCAAAGTAAGGCGGAGGCGCAAAAGGCTGCGGCTTTGTCCCTCCAACTTGAACAGGCTCGCGCCCAACTCAGCAAAACCCAAGATGTGGCGGATGCGGAAAAAAAAGCCCTGGAAAAAAAACTGGCGGATCAGCAATTGCAGTTGGAAAAGCTCAAGGCCACTGCCGGGGTATCCGGAGAGGATGCAAAACTTGAGGAAGAATTAAAAAAGAAACTAGCGGACAAGGATGTGCTGATTTCCCGTCTCAAAGATCAACTGAAAGTCACGGTGGCGAGCGAGATTCTTTTTCCCAGTGGCTCCGCCGAGCTTTCCCCGGAAGGAGTCGATGTGCTCCGCAAAGTGGCGGCGGCGATCAACAAATCGCAGGATGAAGTCCGGGTGGAAGGACACACGGATAATGTCCCGATCGCTCCGGTATTGGCCCAATATTACCCGACCAATTGGGAGCTTTCCACGGCCCGAGCGGCGGTGGCGGTGCGAACCTTGGAGGCCACCGGAATGGTGCCAGCTTCTCGGCTCTCTGCCGTGGGTTTCGGGGATAGCCGACCTTTGGCCCCCAATGACAATTCCGAAGGCCAGGCGAAGAATCGGCGGGTGGAGATTGTTTTTACCCCTGTCAGGTCGGTTAAGTAGTCGAACTGGCCCAAGAAAATATCGCGGTCCCGGATAGGGAGTTCCGTCGAATCAGGCAACCGGTGGAATAGCTCCCGGGGTGATTCCGGAATCGTCGGTTGTTTCCACCGTGAGGGGACCGTCGTACCAAGTCACGCTGATGACCTCCTTTTCCGCACGGTGGGGTCCATGAATCGTGTTTTTGGGGGCGTGAAAAAAAGACCCAGGGCCATATTCCACGTTCCCCTCGATCCATTTTCCCTTCAGAACCACCACAGACTCGGAGGTTTGTGGGTGGCGATGGGCGGGAATCTGGGTGCCGGGGGCAAAACGGCGCAAAAGGAACCTGGCCCCGGTGGAGGAGTCATGGGAAAGGTGGGCAAACTCGACCCCGGGGTAAGGACCGGGCTCCCAGCGGGTGGTGTTGGGCAGGCGAATAAGGGGGAACATGCACGAAGAATGAGGCAGGAGAATGGTTCTGACAATCCCAACAGATGTGAGTAGGATGGATGGATGGTCCCAACCCCTGAAGAGGCCGACTATGGGAAACTCTTCCGTCTGGCAGGGGAAATCGGCCGGGAATCAGATTTAAAGGGACTATTGCTAAAAATATTGGAGAAAAGCCGGCCATGGATCCGGGCCGAAGCTTGTTCCATCTTTCTGCCCGACCCCAGCACGGGGGAACTGGTCATTCACTCCGCGCGAGGGGAGAGTGCGCCTAACTTGGGGAAGCTCCGGGTCCCCAAAGGAAAGGGGATCGTGGGGTCGGCCATCGAGGCCAGGAAGTTGATTCGGGTGGATCGGCCGGACGAGGATCCGCGTTTTTACCGCGAGGCTGATGAGAAAACCGGCTGGAAAACCAAAGCCCTGCTGGCGGCGCCTTTGTTGGACGGCGAGGAGTGTCTGGGGGCGATCGAGTTTCTCAACCCGATGGGGCGACCGGCTTTTACCGAGGGGGATGAGCATATGGTGGAGTATTTTGCGGGATTGGTGGCCGCCGCATTGGTGCGTATCCGGGCCCATGATGCGGCCCTGGAGAGGGCCCAAGTACAAAGGGATCTGGATCTGGCCAGGGAGTTGCAGGGCGGACTTTTGCCCAAAATCTTTCCCACCCGGGAAGAGTCGCCCGGAATTGAAATTTTTGCCCGCTTGGATCCAGCCAAAGAGGTAAGTGGAGATCTTTACGACTTTTTCTTTGTGGAGCCAGGAAAGCTGTGTTTCGTCGTGGGGGATGTTTCCGGAAAAGGAATCGCAGCGGGTATTTTCATGGCGGTGACACGGACCTTGATCCGGGCCACGGCGATTCCGGGGAGAACACCCTTGGAAATGTTGACCCGTGTCAATGCTCAGCTGGCAAAAGAAAACCAAGCCAACCTGTTTGTGACCATGATCCTGGGGGTGGTGGACACAAAGAGTGGGCGAATTGTTTATGGGCAGGGTGGGCATAATCCTCCGGTGTTGCTCTCGTCCGATGGGAAGCCGGCGTATGAGCCACCAGGCGGGATGCCCTTGGGGGTTTTCGAGGATGCAAAATTCGGGGAGAGGGAACTCCAACTCAAGGTAGGGGAGACGCTTTTGGTCTATACCGACGGGGTGACCGAGGCGATGAACCAGGCGCGTGATCTTTTCGGGGAAGAGCGTTTGCTGGAGGCTGTGACGCAGCGGGCCTCCCTGACAGCCGAAAAGCTGACCGAGTGCGTGGTGGAGAAAGTGGAGGACTTTGTACGGGAGGCGGAGCGCTCGGATGACATCACTCTCCTGGCGATCAAGCGTCTCGCGGGGTGAGTCCGGATCTCAAAAAAGAGATTTGGCAGGAGATGCGGTCCTTGGGGGATCGCCTGAAGAAGGTCTTAGAGCCTGACCCACGCCACCCAAGCGGGCGTAATCCGTACGCTCACGTGGCCGGTTGTGTCAGGGATTATTTCGGCTGTAGTTATGGGGATTTGCCGGATGAAAAAGCAGGGGAGCTAAGGGAGTATTTGCGGGAGTTGGAACAAGAGGAGAGGCGCAACCAAGGAACTTAGCCTCGGGGGGTAGGGATTTAATCCAGCAGGTGAGCCTGACGAAGGGGCTCAAGATCGGGATCCTCGTGGGCCAGTTTTTCCAGCCCGTGATCGAGCTCAATAGCATGGCGGACGTAGCTTTGGGCAGAAGACAGATCTCCCCTCTGGGCGGCGTAGCAGCCCAGGTTGAATTGAATCAGGGGATCTTTGGGATGGAGGCTGGCGGCATCGGTGAGAATTTTGGAGGCGGTTTCAATCGAATCGCTGCGACGCTTTGCAAAGGCCCAGGCAATGAACCAACGAGGTTCGTCAGGATGTGCCGAGGCCAGGCGGGCGGCGAGCCCGGCGGCTTCTTGCCAACGGGCGGCGCGTTCCAAAAGGCGGAGTTTGAATTCCTGGACTCCGGGGTCGGAAGACATGGCGGGGGAAAGGGTTTCCAGTTCTTCCAAAGCATCGGAAAACATGCCCAAGTTGGCGTAGCCCACCGCGCACTCAGCCCGGCGGAAATCTTCTCGCAATTTTGGGAAACCGTTCACACTTCATCCTATCACAAAAAGCGTGAAAATTAAAGAGCAGGAATCTCACGCTAATATAAAGCGTTGTCCAAAAAAGGCTTATGACGAAAGAAATGGGCGTTTTTTATCAACCCAGCCCACGAGAATGGCATGCGGAAGAGTAAGGACTGCGAGGAGGATCAGGTAGGGTCCGACCCAATTCTGGTTTGCGGGCATTGCCCGCACGAGGGAGGGA
>RGYX01000076.1 GCA_010031845.1 Verrucomicrobiota bacterium | reverse complement strand
ACCATCAGCGGGAACGGGGGGACTCTCGATCTTAACGCCTTTAACCAAACCCTTGCGGGACTTCAGTCCGGGGTTGGTACCGGGAGAATCACTAACTCTGCAGTGGGTCTTTCCATTTTGACAATCAACCAAACCACTGATTCCAGCTACGGGTTATCCATTGGGGGAAATATTGCTCTGGTAAAAACCAACACCGGAAATTTAGCCCTGACGGTGTCCAACGCTTACTCGGGCGGAACAACTGTCTCTGGTGGAACGCTGACAGCCTCCAACACCTCGGCTTTGGGCACGGGCTCGGTCACCGTGGGATCGGGCGCCACTCTTTCCGTCCGTGCCAACGTGAGCAACACGGTGGCCAATAGCGGGACGGTTTCGATCGGGGCTGGTGGAACCCTCACCGCGGCCTCTCTGGGAACGGGAGCTCTCTCGCTCGCTGGAGTTTTAGGAACCAATGCCTCTTTCGTTAGTACCCAGTCCGACAGCACCTTGAGCATTGGGGCTCTGACCTTGGGGGGTTACTCCTCGTTCTCGATGGCTTCCGACAAGAGCGTTACTTCCTCAGGTGCGATTACGCTTTCGGGCACGAACAACTCGATTGCATTGACCGGTTCAGGGTTGGGAGTGGGCACTTATAGTCTCTTCACCGGAAGCTCTATCAGCAATGGTTCCCTCGCCAGCGGGGGGCTGACTTTGGGTGGAACTGGCGTGGGCAACAGCACGGTGGTTTTGAACGGAAGCCAAGCGATTGTGGGCAGAACCACGTACGATTTCACCTCGACGTCCACGGCCTTGCAGTTGGTGGTTAGTGGCGGAGCTTGGAACATGGGTTGGAATGCGGGAAACGGAGCCTGGGACTACACTGCAGCCAACTGGCAACGGGATGGGGTGGGCTCGAATGTGGCTTTCTATGCCAATGACAATGCGACCTTGGGAACGGCCAACACGCTCACGATAGATGGCGCCGGAGTAACGGCGGGAACAGTGGCGGCCAATGCATCCACGGGCACCACCACCTTGGCCGGAGGCAATCTCATTGCCTCCAGCCTTTCCAAGAGTGGGGCCGGGGCACTGGTGATCAGCAATGCCGTGACGGCGATCAACGGGATGACCCAATCGGCGGGAACCCTGACTACGGCCGGCAGTCTATCCATTTCCAATAACGGCGTGAACTTGAACGGTGGCACGGCCAGCCTGAACGGTAACAATACTATTGTTTCAGGCGGACTAAACGTCGCTGGAGCCGCAGTTACCTTGAACGGATCCAACACGATTTCCGGCGGCGGGCTGAACATCAGCAGCGGCAGTCTGACGGTGAATTCCACCAACATGATTACCGGTGGCCTGAATGTCACCGGCGGCACAGCCACGATCAACTCCTCCAGCAACTCCATCACCGGGGGCGTCAACGCCAATGGGGGCGTGTTGGTGGTCAACGCAGATGGGGCTTTGGGCAACAATACCATCGCCATGAATGGAGGCAGCCTCGGTTTGGGTACACTGAGCACGGTGACTAACGCGGTGTCCTTGGGCGCTTCCGGCGGCGCGGTGACCAATGATGCGAATTTTACCCTTTCGGGTTCGGTGACTGGATCTGGAAACACACTCACCAAAAACGGTTCTGGGAATCTGAATCTTTCCGGAGGAGTGGGGGCCTCGGGCGCTGGCATCGGCCTAAATCTTCAACAGGGTACTGTCATCTTGAGCGGGAGTTCTGGAAAATTTCTGACCAACTCGATCCTCAACGGCAACCTTGTCGTTTCAAATTCGGCCTTGATCACCCGCGGCTCGACGTTTGGCGGTACCGGACAAGTGCAGATCGCCGGAACCTCGCTATGGTCCAACAGCACCTCGCAAAGCTATGTCAGCAACGCGGCGGTGTTGGTGACGGGGGCGAATCTGGTCTCAAGCAATGCTTCCAGTTCCCATCTCCATCTAATGGGGGGGTTGGGCGGAACGGGTAACGTGACGGCAATCGGGGCCGGCGGTCTTTATATCTATGGCAACGGATTTAATGGGGAGCTCACCAACAACTCCACCGGCGAGATCCGCTTGCTCAACGCCGATGTTTCCGGAATCACCGCTTACCGGGGCACGGGTTCGACATTGACTTTCTCAAACTCTACGCAGAACCGCACGGTGGGAGGATTGATCAGCGGGAGTCAGGTCTTGAACATACGCGGCACCATGGTCACCACCTTCACCAACACCCAGAACGATTTTACCAATACAATCAACATCAACGGTTCCCAGTCCGGCACCACCGGCAGGTTTGTGGGCAACTCCATGGGTTCGGCCACTACCACGGCCGAGGTCAGCCTGGGTAATGCCAACACCCTCTCTTTGGATGGCGTGACTTCGCAGAGGAATCTCGGCATCAAGACCGGCGGAGGGACCGTTTGGGTGGATCGGAACTCCTCGTTGGGCAATTTGACGAACAACACCTCCGGGGGAATGTCGCTAACGAAGGATGGAGCCGGAACGCTGACGTTTACCGGCCTCGTGCGGGATGACGCGTCCTCAAACGCCCCAGTACTAAACATTAAGGCAGGCCGTGTTACCTTGGCCGCCTCCTCCAGCACCGCCCAATACATTTCAGTGGCGGGCACCACCACCAACTATGCGGGGGATCTGGAAATTTCCGCCGGAAATCAGCTGGGGATCCAAGGCAGCGGCACGATGGGGGGGGGTGGCAAACTGATCTTCAGCGGGGATGACGCAGCCCTTCAGACCTCCTCTACAACTGCCAACAACGGGGCAGCTCTTACCGTCGCAAACGATGTGGTGTTAAACGGGGCTATCGGCACCAAGGCCAATATTGCCGCCACCACGTCCAATACCATGGCACTGAACAAAGTTAAGGGCACTGGAGATCTCTATTTTGGCATACAGAGTGCCGGAGGAGGCTCTGGGCAGATTCAATTGAAAGACATCCTTACCTTTACCGGGAATGTGTACATGAATTTGACCTCCAACGGGGTGGTTCGCCTGGATACGGTGAACGTCTTAGGCAACAACCAGCGGCTGATCATGAATCGCAATGTGGGCTCGGGTATCGTCGATTTCAACGGTAATAACCAGTCCCTTGTCTCCCTGGAAAGCTTGAACAACGACGCTACCTACACGGGGGTATTGACGAGTTCGAGCGCTGCGACGTTAAGCCTCAACCAGTCTTCGGATACTACCTACGGCGGCACGATCGATGGTGCCTTGGCTTTGGTGAAGAACGGTACAGGCATCATCACCCTAGCTGCCTCCAACGCCTTGACCGGTGGGGTGACGATTAACCAAGGCGGTATCTACCTGACCAACTCATCCAAGGCGTTAGGATCTGGAACCCTGACATTGAACGGAGGTCGACTAGGGGCGCTTTCGAGCGGCTATATCGTCACCAATGCGGTGATCATCTCTGCGGACTCCACCTTTGGAAAAACCGACGGAAATGGCAATGCCCTTACCCTGAGTGGGGGGGTGAATCTAAACGGCGGAACCCGCGTAGTGGGTCTGGATAATTCCGTCACTTTTTCCGGAGCCATTACCAACGGGGGCTTGGTCATTGACTCGACCCTAAACCGCAACTTCACCATCTCCGGCGACTCCACTTATGCCGGTGGGACCACCGTCCGGGGAGGCAATTTCAAACTCTCCGGCGCCGGTGCTTTGAACTCGACCGGGGCTTTCAATCTGGCAGCGACCACCACGAATGCCACGCTGGATATCTCCGGTCTGACAAACGCGGGGGCTACTATCGGTTCGCTCGCCGGCGCCATGAATTCCTCGGTGAATCTGGGAAGCAGGAACCTGGACTTGGGCGGAAACAATGCCTCCACCAGCTATGCGGGAGTCATCGCCGGGGCAAGCGGGAGCTTGACCAAGAGCGGCACCGGCAAGTTCACCCTAGCTGGCAGCAACAGCTACTCCGGAGCGACCACCGTCAATGCTGGAACTCTGGAAGTGGCCGCTGGAGCCAACATTGGCTCTAGTGCCTCCACCGTAAACACCAACGCCATCCTGACGGTGAATGGGACAGCCGGCGACGTAACGGTCAATTCTGGTGGCACGCTGAATGGATCAGGTGCGGTGAGTGCCCTTTCCATTGCTTCGGGCGGGACCTTGGCGGTGGGGAATAGCCCGGGCACGCTCACGGCCTCCAGCGCAATCTGGAACGGTGGGGGAACCTACGAATGGGAGATTAATAACTTCCTTGGAAGCTCCGGCAGTAACTGGGATTTCCTCAATGTCACCGGAGCCCTGATGATCAGCGCCAATTCCGGCAACAAATTCATCGTCGATGTGATCTCGCTTTTGGCCTCGAACAACACGGCGGGAGAGGCCTCCAACTTCGATGCTTTCAGCAACTACAGTTTTGCCATCGCTACGGCTGCCGGGGGAATCAGCGGATTCGATGTTGCGGCCTTCCAGATCAACACTGCCGGCTTCGCTAACAGCATGCTTCCTCCTGGGGCAACTGGACCCGGTTCTTGGTCGATCACCCAGAGTGGGAACTCCATCAACCTGAACTATGCGTCGGCCATTCCAGAACCCACCACGGGCTCGCTCCTGCTGATCGGTCTCCTCGGGGCCTTAGCTGGTCGGCGCTTTCGTCGAAGTTAAAATCTTCTTTTACCGGTTTTGTTTGGCAATCTCTTAGCGGAGGCTGCGGATTATCCAGTCTTGGGTTTCAATTTAAACCAGTAAGGCTGTTCCAGTTTGAGGAATTGGATTAGAATGGTTTCATGAAGAGTGCGCGTTCGGCAAAAAGTACGGTCAAAAATCCTGTCGCCGATCCTCGATTTCTTCTGACCACCAAGACGGCGCAGAAGCTTTATGCGACCGCCGCCCAAGAGCCGATTTACGATTATCACTGCCACCTTTCCCCTAAGGAGATCGCGGAGGACAAGAAGTGGACTGATTTGGCGGACATTTGGCTGGGGGGAGATCACTACAAGTGGAGGGCGATGAGGGCCAACGGGGTTCCGGAAAGCCATATCACCGGCAAAGCTAAACCGTATGACAAGTTTCTAGCCTATGCCCGAACGATGCCGCGGCTGATCCGTAATCCGCTTTGGCATTGGACCCATCTCGAACTGGACCGAGTCTTCGGGATTAAGGAGATCCTAAATGAGACGACCGCTTCCAAAATCTGGGCCAAAGCCAACGACCGGCTAAAGACCCTTTCGGCCCAAAAGATCCTCAAGCAGTTCCGGGTCCGGGTGGTGGGAACCACGGACGACCCCTGCGACGATCTGGCGGATCACCAAAAAATTCGGAAGAGTGGAGTCGGGACACGGGTTTATCCAACCTTCCGCCCCGACAAGTCTCTGGCCGTGGATCAGCCTGAGGTATTTTCAGCTTGGGTTCAGCGGTTGGAGAAGACATCCGGCGTCGACTGTTCGGCTTTCCATGGCTTCCTGAAGGCCCTGGATCAGAGGCATGAATTTTTCCACCAGCTTGGTAGCCGGATTTCCGACCATGGGATGAACCAAGCATACGGTCGGGGTGGAACTCGGGAGCAGGCGACCCGGATCTACACGGCCGCCCGAAAAGGGGAAA
>RGYX01000075.1 GCA_010031845.1 Verrucomicrobiota bacterium | reverse complement strand
GTTCTGACCAATCCGACGATGGCCGGCGTCATGGCAAGTTTTGCCTCCCTCGGGGATGTGATTCTGGCGGAACCGAAAGCCATGATCGGTTTTGCGGGGGCGCGGGTGATCCGCGAGACCACCCAACAGGAACTGCCCAAAGGGTTCCAGACTTCGGAATTTCTGCACGAACACGGTCTGATCGACATGATTGTGCCGCGTTTGGAAATGAAGGAGACGCTGGCGCGCCTCCTCCGTTATCTCTGAAGCGGTTGGATCCAGTTGGGCGGTTGGCGGAGGTCTGTGCCGCGGGCATCCAGCCCGGTCTGGCGAGGATGCGAAAACTTCTTCAACTTCTGCAACATCCTGAACAGGGCCTGAACTTCATTCATATTGCCGGCACCAACGGCAAGGGATCCGTGGCGGCGGCGATGGATTCCGTTCTCCGAGAGGCCGGTTTCCGTCCTGGTCTCTATACCTCCCCGCATCTGGTTGATTTCCGGGAGCGGTTCCGGGTCGATGGCCGCATGGTGAGCGGGAAGGTTTTGCGAAACAATATGGAGGCAGTGATCCGGGTGATCCAAAAACTGCCTTGTCAAAAGAGACCCACCCTATTTGAGGCGGCCACGGCGATCGCGTTGCGGATTTTTCGGGAAGAGAGGGTCGACTTTGTTGTCTGGGAGACGGGCTTGGGCGGCCGATTGGATGCAACCAATGTCGTCTCTCCCGAACTTTGTCTTTTGACTTCCCTGGGGCGGGATCATGAGGAAATTCTGGGCCGGGGATATGCCAAGATTGGAAAGGAAAAAGCAGGGATTTTGAAGCGGGGCGTGCCTGTTTTTTCGGTCCCTTGGCCGGCCGAGGCTGCCCGAATTTTAAAACAGCGGGCAAGGAAACTCCGATGTCCGCTCAAGTTGGTGCGACCTTTGCCTGCGGCATATGGGTCACCCCGGCTGTTGGGCAACCACCAGCGTTGGAACCTGTCCTTGGCCCGCGAGGCCGGACGCTATCTGGGGTTTCCTGATCGATGGATTCGTCGTGGCTTGAGGAAAACCGAGTGGCCGGGGCGCTTTCAAATCTTGGACAACAAACGAAGGTTGGTTCTCGACGGGGCCCACAATCTTGAGGGGGTTCGCTCGGCTCTGCATGCTTGGAGGAAAAGGTTTGGGGGTTCGCCCGCCCGGATCCTCTTCGGGTGTCTGAAGGACAAGCCGTCTCGGGAAATGTTGGCAGAGTTAGAAAAAGCCGGGGCCAAAATTTGGGGGGTTGTTTTGCCGGACGCGAGAAGCTCGGACCCCCTGCGGTGGGAGATTCATCCGACACGTATTTTTTCCGGGGTAAAGCAGGCTTTGGAGATGGACCGGAGGGAGCCTACCCCAGGAGGTACCCTGATTCTTGGGTCCTTGGTTTTGGCGGGGGAGGTGCTGAGAGCGAAGGGTTGGAGGCCGGAGTGATTCGGGTGGTGTTTTTTGATGCCGGGGGGACCCTGCTGCGCACGGCGGAACCCGTCGGTCGGACATACGCACGTTTCACCGAAGCCTTCGGGTGGAGGTCGGAGGAAGCAAAAATGGAGAGTGGATTCAGGGCTGCCTGGGATCTTAGAAGAAAAGGCGGAATGCGTGCGGATGCGGTTTTGGGCAGGGAGGGATGGAAAAAGATCGTGGAGTTCAGTCTTCAGATTGCCGAGGCACCGGCGGGTTTTCCTTTGGAGAATTATTTTCATGAGGTCTACGAACATTTTGCGCGTCCTGATGCCTGGCGCGCGTTTCCGGAAACGGAGGGGGTGCTGTTGGATTTAAAAAAGAGGGGCCTCAAGACGGGGCTGTTGTCGAATTGGGATTCCCGCCTGCGTAAGGTTCTGCAGGGCTTTGCCTGGTCGGAGCAGCTTGATCTCGTTGTAATTTCGGCGGAGGCCGGTTCGGAGAAGCCGGATCCGGAGATCTTTCGGTTGGCGGAAAAAAAGGGAGGGTTCCGACCGGAGGAGTGTGCCTTGATTGGGGATGATCCAATGAGCGACCGCCGGGGAGCGGAGGAGGCCGGATGGCGGTGGTCTTTGGTGGATCGTCCGGAGTGCGGGCTGGAGGAGGCATTAGCTGGCCTTAGCCTCTGATTTCCTGATGCTTATAGGCACGGGCAGATTTTGACACTTTGCGGCGGAAGGCGCATTTTCAAGAGGCACCCTTGACTGCTTTCCACGCCATGCCCAACGATATTTCCTCCATGTTGCGATCCTCCATTGGAAGGAAGTGGATCGCGGCCATCACCGGTCTTTTCATGATCGGGTTTGTCGTGATGCACATGCTGGGAAATCTGCAGATGTTTGCCGGGACACCGGACAAGATCAATCAGTACGCCCACCTGCTGAAATCGATGCCGGCTGTCCTGTGGGCCTTTCGTTTGGGTTTGATTTTTGCCACCGGACTGCACATTTGGGCGACGCTAAGCTTGGCGCGGGAGAATCGGATCGCCAAGCCACAGGGATATGCGGTGACCGGCAGGAAATCGCGGCTCAAGGTGACGCTGACCAGTGTAACGATGGTGATCAGCGGCTCAATCATTCTCGGTTTTGTGGTTTTTCATCTGCTCCACTTCACCGCGCAATGGGTGGATCGCTCCTATGCCTCGATGGAGACCGTGGCCGGCGGGGTGCCGATGCATGACGTCTATCGGATGGTGGTAACCGGGTTTTCCAATCCGTGGATCAGCGGTTTTTATCTTTTGGCTATGGCCCTGTTGTTCTCCCATCTGCGGCACGGCGCCGCCAGCGTCTTTCAGACCTTCGGTGTGAGAGATCATCACCTCGCAAAAATCATAGGCACAGGGGCTTGGATTCTGGCGGTGGTTCTCTTTCTGGGATTCGGCGCCATTCCGTTGGCGGTTTTGACTGGGGTGCTGAAGCCATGAAATTGGACGCCCGCATTCCCGATGGCCCGCTGGCTCAGAAATGGACGAAATTCAAATCCTCAGTGCGGTTGGTCAGTCCGGCCAACAAGCGCAAGTATGAGGTGATCGTGGTGGGGACGGGGTTGGCGGGGGCTTCCGCCGCCGCCAGTCTGGCGGAGCTTGGTTATCGGGTGAAGTCGTTCTGTTTTCAGGATAGTCCAAGGAGGGCGCACTCCATCGCGGCCCAAGGTGGGATCAACGCGGCGAAGAATTATCAAAATGACGGCGATTCGGTGCGCCGTCTTTTTCAGGACACGATCAAGGGCGGCGACTTTCGTGCGCGGGAGGCAAATGTGTACCGGTTGGCGGAGGTCAGCGTCAACATCATCGATCAGTGTGTGGCGCAAGGGGTTCCTTTTGCCCGGGAGTATGGCGGCATGTTGGCCAACCGGTCTTTCGGTGGGGCCCAGGTTTCGCGAACCTTTTACGCTCGTGGTGCCACCGGTCAGCAGTTGTTGCTGGGAGCCTATCAGGCGCTCAGTCGCCAGGTTGGATTGGGAAGGGTGCGGATGTTCCCGCGGCACGAAATGTTGGACCTGGTGGTTGACCAAGGGAGAGCCCAGGGAATCATCACGCGGAATCTGGTAAGCGGGGAGTTGAAAGCCCACGAGGCGGATGCCGTTCTTCTTTGCACGGGCGGGTATGGCAATGCGTACTATCTTTCCACTTATGCCCGGGGCTCCAACGCCACGGCCATCTGGCGGGCGCATCGGCGGGGTGCCCTTTTTTCCAATCCCTGCTTCACCCAGATCCATCCGACCTGCATTCCGGTTTCGGGCGACTATCAGTCGAAACTGACGTTGATGTCGGAATCGCTTCGGAACGACGGACGGTGCTGGGTGCCGAAGGCGCGGGGGGATCGTCGGCCCGCGGCCCAGATTCCGGAGGTCGAACGCGATTACTTTTTGGAGAGGTTGTATCCGAGTTACGGAAATCTGGCCCCCCGGGATATTGCTTCGCGGGCCGCCAAACGGGTTTGTGACGAGGGAAGAGGGGTCGGACCTTCGGGGTTGGGGGTCTATCTGGATTTTTCCGAGGCCATCGGCCGGCTGGGCGAATCCACCGTCCGGGAGCGTTACGCGAACCTTTTTGCGATGTATCATGAGATCACGGGGGAAAGTGCCTACGCGTCTCCCATGAGGATTTTTCCGGCGGTGCACTACACCATGGGCGGCTTGTGGGTGGACTACCATCTCATGAGCAACGTTCCGGGTTTATTTGTGCTGGGAGAGGCAAACTTTTCGGATCACGGGGCCAACCGACTTGGGGCAAGCGCCCTCATGCAGGGGTTGGCGGACGGGTATTTTGTTTTGCCCTACACCCTCGGCGACTACCTGTCACAGTTGAAGCCCGGCGGGGTAAAAAAAGCCTCCGAGACGGAAGCCTTCTGGGAGGCAACCGAGGCGGTGCAGGCGCGGACCAAAAAACTGCTCGGAATCAAAGGAAGCAAGCCGGTGAGTGATTTTCACCGGCGTTTGGGAAAGATTCTCTGGGATCATTGTGGGATGAGTCGGACCAAAAAAGGTTTGGAGGAGGGGATTCAGGCGGTGCGTGGTCTGCGGAAAGAGTTTTGGGAAAACGTGAATGTACCGGGTTCAGGCGAGGATCTGAACCAATCCTTGGAAAAAGCGGGGCGCGTGTCCGACTTTTTGGAATTGGGCGAATTGATGTGTCGCGATGCGCTGGAGCGGGACGAGTCCTGTGGTTGCCATTTTCGGGAGGAACATCAGACCCCAGACGGGGAGTGTGCCCGTAGCGACAAGGAATTTTCCCATGTCTCGGCTTGGGAATATCAGGGGGAGGGGAAGGCCGAAGTGCGGCACACCGAGCCTTTGTCCTATGAAGAAGTGCAGTTGGCGACGAGGAGTTACAAATGAAGCTGCATCTTCGGGTTTGGCGGCAGAAATCCAGGGAGAGCGGGGGCCATTTCGAGTCTTACGAGGCGGATGGACTGAATCCTGACATGTCCTTTCTGGAAATGTTGGATGTGGTCAACGACCGGTTGACCAAGGAAGGAAAAGAGCCGATTGCCTTCGATCACGACTGTCGGGAGGGGATCTGTGGTTCCTGCGCCATGGCAATCAACGGCGAGCCACACGGGCCCAACAAGGGTGCCACGACCTGCCAAGTTTATCTCCGTTCATTCAAGGACGGGGAGACGCTGACGGTGGAACCTTGGCGGGCCAAGGCTTTCCCGGTGCTCAAGGATCTCGTGACCGATCGTTCGGCTTTCGATCGGATCATCCAGGCGGGAGGATTCATTTCGGTGAACACGGGGCAGGCGCCGGATGCAAACGCCATGCCTATCGGCAAGGAGGATGCGGAGAAAGCCTTTGACGCGGCTCATTGCATCGGATGCGGAGCCTGCGTGGCAGCCTGTCGGAACGGCTCAGCCATGCTTTTTGCCGCCGCCAAGGTTTCCCATTTGGGGATGTTGCCTCAAGGGCAACCGGAGCGTGCAGAGCGAGTGCGCAAAATGGTGGAGGCGATGGATGCGGCGGGTTTTGGAAACTGTTCCAACCAGTACGCCTGTGAAGCGGTCTGCCCCAAGGAGATATCTGCCGATTGGATTGCCCGTATGAACCGGGATTACGCCGTTTCCGCCGCCAAAAAAATTTAACAGGCCGGGCTTAAGCCCGGC
>RGYX01000074.1 GCA_010031845.1 Verrucomicrobiota bacterium | reverse complement strand
CTGGGATCCTCGAACCGATCTCTACGACGAACTGACTGACCCCAGAATGAGAGCTCAGTTCGCGAGTTATTCCAATTCACTGAACTACCTCGAGCTGGATTGGGGTTTGGAGGGGAGTTTTAAGCCTGATCCGGCAGTTACTCTTCGGCCTTCTTTGGCGAACTCCCTCTTTCAACAGGTTGGTTTTAGCAACATTGATCGTCAGGGTGGGTTTATCGCCCTCGATGCCCGACCCGATGACGTCGTTGGTTTCAACGGGAGAGTGGGATTGAACGGATACACCAACCAGTGGCTTAGTCCCAACGGGGGAGGGGCGCTGACCTTTTATCCCGTGCATTGGCTGGATCTTGGGGTGGGAGGTGAGTTCTTCGACCTGATCGACTTTGAGCCGCCCTTTGGTGTGGGTATTTACGATTTGGTTACCTCGATCGGTGGTGTCGGAAACAAAATCTCCTCCACTCAGGGAACCTTAATGGGGAGGTTGCGACCCTACGCCGGTTGGACAGTCTATGCCCGCACTCGGATTGCCTCTTTATCCGATGGCAACACCTTCCGGGACAACTTGGCTGAGTTGAGCTACGAGGTGCCCGTTCAAGATGTCCGAATCCGGCCGAGTTACAGCTATTACTACATGTCCCTCTTTCAGCCAGCCTCGCTTTACCATCCCGTTTCCGGAGGGCCATCGACGGGAGCCTATTACGATCCCACGGCGCTCAACGTGAACGCGCTGAATCTGGAAATCTCCGGCAAGCCATTTGACGGGGTGGAGATCGGTGGGGAAGGGCATCTCTACAACACGATGGATAACGGGGGCTTTGGTCAGAGCGGGTTTGCCTGGATCAAATTTAACCTCGGCAGTGAGGACGATACCCTAAGGCTGGATGGACGGTACTTCAGCCAAAACCGCGGCTTCAACCGCTACAACCTCACCGGGGGATCGTTTGATGCGCTGAACTTCATTCTTGCGTATGAGCACCGATTCTAATTCGGGCCGTTCCCGCCGGTATAAGGACTCCATCCTTACTCCGTTAAGGAAAAAGAACCGCGTCCTCTACACCCTAACGATTCTGGCAGGGATCGTGTATCTGCAGTGGTTGTTCCGGGTTCTGGACTGGGGTCACCCGGTGGTTGCGAGCCTGTTCGTGGTAGCCGAGTTGATCTGCTTCCTCTGTATCCTGGTTTGGGCCGATATGCTTTCCGAGGAACGCCTGCATCCACGGGAAACCATGCCGTGGAAGGGGAGACTACCTGAGGTGGACCTGTTGGTCACGGTGTGCCGGGAGCCCATGGAGATCGTGAGACCTACTTTGGAGGCGGTGGCCAAAATCGATTACCCTCATCTGCACGTCATGGTGCTGGATGATGGTCACTCCAAGGAGGTGAAGGAACTCGCCCAAAAACTAAAGTTTGGTTATAGCGCTCGGAAAGAGAAGATTGCTGCCAAGGGGGGGAATTTGAACCATGGGATGAGAATCACCAAATCCCCCTTTGTCATGACGCTGGATGCTGACCAGATCCCCAAGCCGGAAGTGATCCATCGGATGATCGGATACTTTCAGATTCCAAAAATCGGTTTTGTCGGAAGTCGCCAATCCTTTCGCGTTCCGGCCCATGATCCGTGGGGTAATAAAGACACCGTCTTCTACGAGGCGATGCAGATCAGCAAAAACGCCCACAACGCATCCATTTCCTGTGGAAGCGGGGTGATTTACCGCAGAAAAGCCATCGAGGAGATCGGCGGTTTTTGCGAATGGAGCCTGGTGGAAGACCTGCACAGCTCGATGCTGCTGGAGGATAAGGGTTGGCACTCCGTTTATTACCCGTTTGCGCTGACGGAGGGAACGGCTCCCAGCGATATCTTTGCCCAGCAGCAACAGAGGCGCCAATGGGCGACCGACTCCCTCCGGATTCTTTTTTGGGACAACCCGTTTTGCCGAAAGGGCCTGAGCTGGCACCAGAAAGTTTCTTATTTCCATTTTGGGTATCACTACATCATGTTCGGAATCGCCTACCCGATCTTTTTCCTCATGCCAATCTGGGTGCTCTTTACCGGGCAGTTTGTCCTCTCGGCCCCGCTTTGGCTCTTTGTGCTCTACCGTATTCCGTACCTGGGGTTAATGCGCTGGATGAACTCCTCCATGACCAACCACAAACAGGATATGAAGTCTTTTCAAGTACAGTCGGGTCTTTGGTTTGTCTATCTGGTCGCCATTTTCACCGCGCTAGCCCATCCCCAGGTGCGTCCCAAATACCGGGTCAACACCAAGGTGGTGAGGGATATTAACTTCTTTGCCCGGGTTCTGGCTTTGATGCCAAACCTTCTCCTGATCGCGTTATCATTCGCCGCGATTGTTTATGGGTATATGCACTACCAGTCCCGACCCACATACTTATGGATTCATATCTTTTGGTGCGCCTGGTCCGTCTTTTCCGTTTTGCCAGCGACCTTGGTGGGTCTTTTTCCGGATTCGTTTATGAAGCGCAAATAAAACGGGAAAGGGGGAATTGCCTTGAAAGTAATGGCTAGAAGAGTTCCGAAACGGCGGAATCTGGTTCCTGTGGTGGAGTTATTGGGGTTTCCTGAGCAGGAGCAGGCCTTACTTTCGCAGAACCTCACCCTGCTTGGAGTGGAGGCGTTCTGGTTGGGGCGGGACCCCCGAGGGATGCGGGCAGATCTTAGGATTGTCCGTGCCGGAACCTCCGCATTGAGGGAGACCATTAGTTTAAAATCCATTCCCGTGGCGGTGGTGGCTGATTTCCTGCACGGATCAAAAGGTATCGTCCCGCCGGAGGTTCAGGATCAGGTGGTCTGGTTGGGGGGATGGACGGCGGATTCCTTTGCTCTGTCTCGCAGGTTGGCTTCGGTGGCCTTCCAACTTTTGGATCCTTCCACTTCCATAACCGGCCCATCCCCTTCGGTTTTCCTCTCTTCCCGAAAAGGCAAGATTCTCCGGATTGGATCCGCCGCAGCCGCCCGCATGGGGGAAAAGGCCACTTATCTCAAAGGGAAAAACTGGATCTCTTGGCTGGAGAAACCCCGACGAACCATCCTGTTACAACGGATGAAAAAGCCGATTCCCAAGTGGGGATTTGGGCTGTCCGACTGTCTCGTCCGTCTTCACCTAAACCGGTGGGCGTTTTGGAGTCTCTGGATCACCTCCGATCCTAAAGGAATTCAGGTTTCCCTCCATGATGATACCGAGCGCAAGGAGCTAGGGGACCAACTGGAATATGCATTAACCCATGATCCTCTGACTGGATTTCTAAACCGCTGGGAGTTGCGACGGAGAATGGAGCGGCATACGCGGGTCGGCCACGGGATTCTCCTGGTGATGGATCTGGATGATTTTAAGATATTTAATGACACGCGGGGGCATGACGAGGGGGATGCTATGCTCTGCCGGGTGGCCAGAAGATTGCGGGATCACTTTGGCGTAGAGGCCAGTCTGTCGCGATTGGGAGGCGATGAATTCGCCGTTTTCCTCCGTGGTGCCAATTTCATGCAGTCCGTTCACCGGGCCAAGAAACTGGTCGCCTTGATGGCGAGACGCCGCTCCATGAGCGGTTCCTCCGCCGAGCCCTCGATCAGCGTATCACTGGTAAAGGTTCAGAAGGGGGATCCGCCTTCCCATGTTTTTCGTGCAGCCGATGCGGCTCTCCGAAAAGCCAAGGTGAAAGGAAAATCACGGTTAGAGATTGTTGGAGGGCGAACTCCAGCGGTTCCGGAAGGAAAAGGGTCTTGGACGCTTGAAGTCAGTCAGGCCATGCAGGCAGGAGAGTTCGAGATGTGGCTCCAACCTGTACGTGAACTGAACCATGGACGGGTTCTTTTCCATGAAGCCCTGTTTCGCCTCTGGACTCCTGTGGGGCTGTGCATGCCGGATGTCATCCTGCCGGCCATTGATAGGCTAGGGATGCGGATCCATCTTGCGTCCTTGGTCATGCACCGCTGTTTGGGAATGCTGAAAAACGATCCCAAGTTGGTGATTAGCGCAAATATTGGGCGCGAGTTTCTTTCGGATGCAGATTTGGCGAATGATTTGATTGGCTCCTTTCAGCGGTCTCGGGTCAAGCCGGAGCGGATGATTTTAGAGATTAGTGAGGAGGCAGGTTTGGCGGAACTAAGAGCCGGGAAAGCCATGGCGACCCGGTTGTGTAAAAAGGGGTTTCGGTTTGCCTTGGATGATTATGGTCGCGGCAGTGCCAGCTTGATGGAAGTGATCGAATTGCCTGTTTATCTTGTGAAGTTGGACCCAATTCTCTGGAAGAAGGCTATTCGAGTGAAGCAAGCGCGATGGGTTTTAGATAAGATAGTCATGCTTTTTAAAAGTCTGGGAGTTCATGTCATGGCAGAGGGAATTGGGAGACGTTCTGATTTGAAAGATGTCCGCGAGCTAGGTTTGGAAATGGGTCAGGGCTTTGCCCTGGGTAGACCCTTGAGTCCTTCCCAAACACATTCCCTTAACCCGAGAGGGCGCAGCAGTAATCCGGGAACCCCACGGGAGGCATCCCCTCGCTCCGTCTGATCTTTGGAGACTCCTCCAAAAAGATCTTATTTGGTGGGAGCCGCCATGGTACGCAGGCGGTGCATCAGCTGAGAGATGGAATGAACGCCGAGCTTTCGGTAGATCGATTTGCGGTGGTTGTGAACTGTCCCGGTGCTGATCTTCAGCTGCTTGGCGGTCTCCTTGTCAGAGAATCCCTTCATTAAAAGAACGGAGATATCCAATTCGCGCCGGGTGAGGTGGCGGCCGAGTTTGCGGTCAATGAATCCGTCCAATTGGTGGAGATGGGGACGTACGCTCGGGGTGGCCAACGGACTCTTGCCGTCCAAGGCTTCGCGGATCAGCTGCTGAAAGTCCTGCGGATCATCCTGCAGGTCGAGCCAACCACAGGCGCCTCGGCGTTTCCAAAAAACCATGTCGATCAGATGCCATCCCTCTTGGTAGACAATCAGGCAGAAGTCGATTTTCTTGACTGGGGGAAGCTTGTGGTTGCCGTTATGGAGGACAACGTCGTTGGGCTTGGGAGTGGCGACCTTGGGGTCGAGAAGTCTGGCAGGAGCGAGAGATCGAGTTTCCAGGTAGGTGCGGATTAGTTCCGTGGGAGTTCCGTTGGGGGGAGAGAGAAAAACGTGGCGTGAGCTGAAAGGGGAGTGATGACCATCGCGATCCCTCTCATTCATCGGGGTTGCCTTTTTGGAATCCTGCGGAGAGTGCGAAATGGTTTCCAAGTGATAAGCCTCTCACCGAACTTATCTTTAATGTATAAAACATCTAGGAAAGTCGTATCCCTATAGGATGTCCAAAATAGGATATGTAAAAATATATTAGATATTGCTAATTAACGGGTTGAGTCAGGAATCATATTTAAGATCAAAAAAAGAGGATAGGGTAGAATAGAGTCTGTTGTCCGCTGTTGCCATGGGGGGGCAGGAATAATCGCAACTACCAATGTTTGGATATTGAAGTGCTTCGACCTTAAGCTTGGATGGTGATCACCTCAGAACTATTTAGAGCTCTATTGGTGAGCCTCTGTCTGGGGGCACTGATCGGGCTGGAAAGGCAGTGGGAGAAGGA